>JAYEKP010000247.1:0-6601 GCA_034661075.1 Bacteroidota bacterium | reverse complement strand
GCGCTGTACTTGTACAGCAGCCATTCTTGTCTACTGAAAGAAGAGTACAACAGACATTCTTGTCTGTTGAAATGATATTCCTGTCCTGCCGGACATCTCAGCGCACAGGAATGTGCGCTGTACTTGTCCATCCGACATTCCTGTCTTCTGGACAATTTGACTTGGAATCCTGCCAAAGGCAAGGCAGGCGTCCGACGGAAGGAGGACATTACAACGTCAATATTGTTTTCCTTTTCCTTTTTTCCCAAATACTGTTATCTTTGCCCATATTATTAATCTTGTATAAAAATGACAAAAAATATTCACTCAACGTTTGATAAAATCCTGAGAAGAGAGGATAAAGAAAAACTTTTAAATCAGCGATCCATCGTGATTTGGATAACCGGATTGTCCGGATCAGGCAAAACAACCATAGCCAAAGCTTTGGAAATTCAGCTGCATCGTAAAGGTTATTTAACCAAACTCCTCGATGGCGATAATGTGCGTACCGGAATTAATAATAATCTGGGTTTTTCGGAGGCCGACCGGAAGGAAAATATACGCCGAATTGCTGAAGTGTCAAAGCTTTTTAAAGATGGGGGCGTAATACTTATCAATTGTTTTATTTCTCCTACCAAAGAAATTCGCGATCAGGCGAAAGATATTATCGGCGAAAAGGATTTTTTCGATATTTATGTAAATACGCCGTTGGAAGTATGTGAGCAAAGAGATGAGAAAGGATTATATGCTAAGGCACGAGCAGGCCTTATAAAAAATTTCACCGGAATAGACTCTCCTTACGAAGAACCAGAGAATCCTGCGGTTGAAATAAAAACTACAGAAATGAGTGTAGAAGAAGCCACAAATAAAATATTAAAAGTTCTATTGCCACGGATTGAATATAAATGATTAATTTTGCAATCTCTATCTGAAAATTATTTTTACAATGGACCATAAATATCATATTAATCATCTAAGAGAATTAGAGGCCGAATCAATTTATGTAATTCGCGAAGTTGTTGCTCAGTTTGAAAATCCGTGTATGCTTTTTTCCGGAGGGAAAGATTCGATTGTCATGTTTCATTTAGCCCGCAAAGCTTTTTGGCCTGCACGCGTTCCTTTTCCTTTAATGCATATCGATACAGGACATAATTTTCAGGAAACACTCGATTTTCGTGATAAACTCATGAAAGATACCGAAACAAAACTTATTGTCCGTTATGTCCAAGATACAATAGACCAGGGTAAAGCAGTGGATGAAACCGGAGTAAATGCCAGCCGTAACAAAATCCAAACCATAACATTGCTTGATGCAATTGAGGAATTAAAAATTGATGCTGCCATGGGTGGAGGCCGTAGAGATGAAGAAAAAGCTCGCGCAAAAGAGCGATTCTTTTCACATAGAGATGAGTTTGGGCAATGGGATCCTAAAAATCAACGCCCTGAATTATGGAATATATTTAATGGCCGTAAAAATATGGGCGAACACTTCAGGGTTTTCCCCATTAGTAACTGGACAGAAATGGATGTGTGGCAATATATTTTATTGGAAAATATCCCTATTCCAAGCCTTTACTTTTCACACGAACGTGAGGTAATAGAACGGGACGGAACAATATTAGCTGCCGGTGAATATGTTCAACTTAAAGAGGATGAAGTGCCCGAAAAACGGATCATTCGCTTTAGAACCATAGGTGATATGACCTGTACCGGAGCTGTTGAATCAAAAGCCAATACCTTAGAAGATATTATTGCCGAAGTTGCTGCTACACGCATTACCGAACGTGGTGGAAGATACGACGATAAACGTTCCGAAGCAGCTATGGAAGACAGGAAAAAGGAGGGGTATTTTTAAAGTTTGAAATTAGAAATTAGAAATTTGAAATTTGGTCTTTGTTTCTTTGAATATTAGAAAGGATAAAACGGATAAAAATGAAACTGGTACAGGATTTAGATGTTTACAAATTGGCAGAAAAGTTATCAGATATCATTTGGTATGATTTTGATACTTGGAGCTCTAAAGTTCATAACACTATTGGTTACCAAATTATTAGATCCTCTGATAGCATCGCTGCTAATATTGCCGAGGGATATGGTCGGTTTACTCCTGCAGATAGGAAAAAGTTTTATAGGTATGCAAGAGGTTCTTTTGAGGAAACCAAAGCCTGGTTAAGAAAATTGATTAGAAGAAAGATTATTATTGGTGATGATATGAATAAGTATACCTTGCTTATTGATGAACTTGGGCCCAAATTAAATGCATTTATTAATAAAACAACAATTTGAAATAGGGAATTAGCAATTTTATCTAAATCAAATTTCAAATAACAAATTACAAAAATATGTCAGAAGATTACACACAAGGTTATTTGGATATGGAACTTTTGCGATTTACTACCGCTGGTAGTGTCGACGATGGTAAAAGTACATTAATTGGAAGATTATTATTCGATAGTAAAGCGATTTTTGAAGATCAGCTGGAATCTATCGAAAAGGCAAGTCTTAAAACCGGAGATGGTGAGGTTAACCTTGCATTATTAACCGATGGTTTACGCGCTGAACGTGAACAGGGAATTACCATTGATGTAGCTTATCGGTATTTTGCCACACCCAAACGTAAGTTTATTATTGCCGATACGCCCGGCCATGTTCAGTATACTAGAAACATGGTTACCGGTGCATCCACAGCAAATGTAGCATTGATTTTAATCGATGCCCGCAATGGGGTTATTGAACAAACACTGCGTCATGCTTTTATTGCCTCGTTACTACAGATTCCGCATATTATTGTGTGTGTAAATAAAATGGACTTGGTTGATTTTAGCGAAGAACGATTTGAAAAAATAAAATCCGACTTCGATAAAATCTCCTCCAAACTGGACGTACACGATATTCGTTTTGTGCCAATCAGCGCTAAATTAGGCGATAATGTGGTCGACCGGTCAAAACATATGGATTGGTATGATGGACCTACCTTAATGTATCTTTTGGAAAATATACATATTGCCAGTGATATTAATCATTCTGATGCTCGTTTTCCTGTACAGTATGTGATACGGCCTATGAAAGATGAATATCATGATTACCGAGGATATGCAGGAAGAATCGAAGGAGGTGTTTTTAAACCGGGTGATCCGGTTAAAGTGTTACCATCCGGGTTAAAATCAAAGATTAAATCCATTGATGTATTTAATGGCCATTTGGAGGAAGCTTTTGCACCACAATCGGTAACCTTAACCCTTGAAGATGATATCGATATTTCGCGTGGCGATTTAATTATTAAAGATAATGGGTTACCTAAATCAGGCCAGGATATTGAATTAATGATTTGCTGGTTTCATGAAAAACCGATGATGCTGGGAGGTAAATATGCGATGAAACATACCACCAATGATTTGCGGTGTGTTATTCGCGATGTGAAATATAAGATTGATGTAAATACCCTCGAAAATATAAGCGGTGATAAACACATTGGATTAAATGATATAGCCAAAATATCGATAAAAACAACCAAGCCTTTATATTACGATGCTTATCGGAAAAACCGTAACACCGGAAGTGTAATTTTAATTGACGAGGCAACCAATGAAACAGTTGCTGCCGGAATGATTTTGTAATACAAATAAACGAATGGTTAAAAAGGAAGCGCTGATGATTTCAGCGCTTTTTTTTGGATCACCGGCTTCCAGCCGGTATTTATAGGATAGGCCTTTTTAATTTTATTTTTTAGTATTTTCTAAAGCATAATGAATAATTTCCTGATGATCAAAAGCCAGTTCTGGTAATTGATTCACGGAAAACCATTGTAAATTTTTTGCATCGTCTCCGGCCTGAATTTTTTGGTTGTTATTTTTAAGAAATCCTATATGAACGATAGAAATAGTATGCCCTCGCGGGTCGCGGCCAGGTTTGCCAAAAGTATGTAACTGGAAAAGGTTGATGTCCTCGATCGATGTTTCTTCTTTTAATTCCCGGTAGGCAGCTGTTTCAATATCTTCATCTTTATCCACAAAACCACCGGGAAGCGCCCACATATTTTTAAAAGGTTCATTTTTTCGTTCAATCAGGAGTATTTCCGGATGGTTATCAAAATTTTTTAATACAATAATATCAACCGTTACAGCAGGCCTTGGATAAGCATAAGTGTAAATCATCGTGATTAATCTTCTTTGTTGGTTTTATTTTCTTTGCGCCTTTTATCTATGATATAAATAATCACAATAACCGAAATAATAAAAACCAAAATATATAATTTGCCCATAATATTTAGATTAAACGTTTAATGACACGAAGTTTATAGGTGTATTTTTTTTCCTCTTGATTGAAAATTCCCTGATGATCGAATTTATCGATACGCACTTTCCCAGAAGCATGAATAATTTCTTCCTGATTTAAAATGATTCCTACATGGATAATATTTCCTTCTTCATCATCAAAAAATGCCAAATCACCGGCGGTAATCTCTCCAATAAAATTAATGGTTTGACCCTGGTTTACTTGCATGCCGGCATCTCTGGGTAATTGAATTCCTAAAATTTTGTATATAACCTGTACAAGGCCCGAACAATCAATACCTAACGTATTTTTGCCACCCCATAAATAGGGTGCATTTAAAAATAGTTTACATAAGTCTATTACATTAAGATTATTTTGTGGACTATTTTCTTGTTTTAAGTAGTTATGATGATGGATAGAAAATCGATGATCTTTTTCATTAAAATTAGGTAATGTACAACCCGGTGGCAGATTAATTATTTCGTTTTTATCTACATCAAGAATGGATGTTACATATTGCTTGGTAATATAGGAAGAATGATTTTCAATCGTATGAAAAGATTCCTGAGAAAGGAGGGTGACCATTTTTTTATCTACCCATCCTTCGTATTGGTCAAAGGTTAACTTAATATAAAACCACTTGGGTTGTTCCTCAAGAATTTCGAAAGTTTCACCAAATAGAATCTGGGTAACCTGCTCCGATTGCTCTGCCGGTTCTTTACGAACCGGAATGACACTTACTTCACTAATCCCGAATTGGTCCATAGATTTTATCTTTTATTTTATAAAAATACAAATAAGTTCAGAAAACGGAATAATAATCATTAAATAAAGATGAACATTATATTTGGATCGGCAAACAATTTCCTTTTCCTTATGTTGTTATATTTCGTGTAATAGAATAATTTATGAATTATTCGGGTTAAATTTTTACATTTGTATAAATGTGTTTTTAAATTAATGAACATCACATGAAGCAGATATTTAATTTTTTAAAAGAGCATTATAAAATAATTTTTCGCATATTTTTATTTTTGCTAACCATAGCTATTATTGTGTATATCTTCCCTCGCGAAGGCAAATTTAGGTATGAGTTTCAGAAGGGCCGTCCATGGATGCATACCACTTTAATTGCTCCTTTCGATTTTCCTATTCATAAAAGCGATAAGCAGTTTCAAGAAGAAAGAGATAGTATTTTAAATAATTATAATCCTTATTTTGTTTATGATAGCAGTGTTTTACAACAACAAAGTGATAAGTTTTCCAGCTCATTTGAGATTAAAATGAATGAATTTTTAATGTCAGATGCCCTAAAAGAAAAATCCAATTACCAGAAACAATTTTTTACTCAAAATGCCCAAGATTTTAAACATTTTGCCCTGGAAGTTTTAAAACAGATATATTGGACGGGGATTGTAGAATCAAGCGAGATTACAGAAGGATTGGCTGAAGATGATGAGATTATTATTTTAAAAAATAAGCTGGCTGATACCTATGCGTATGCTCAAATTAATACCGAGAAAGAAGCTTACGAAAGAGTTATCAATCATGTAGATCAATATTTAGAGGATCAACAACAAAAAATAAAACATCCCGATTTTTATCGAACCATTAATCTTTATGAATTTATTGAACCCAATATTTTTTACGATCAGAAAACTTCGGAAAATGTGAAGGCTGAAATGTTAGCGAATATTTCAAAGACACGAGGAATGGTGCAGGCCGGTGAAAAAATTATTTCGCAAGGCGAAATAATTGATAATCAACTTTATAGAATATTAGAATCGCTTAAATACGAATCAGAAAATCGATTAGGTTCCGGGTATTTTTATCAGATTATTTTAATCGGACAAATTATTTTTGTTTTTGCCTGTATAGCTGTATTGTTTTTGTTTTTATGGCATTTTAGAAATGATATATTAGCGCATACCATGAAAACAATTTTTATATTAATGTTGGTGTTGATTATTGTTCTTGTTTCGCGTTTTACAACTCAGGTTCTTTATATTATTCCTTTTGCATTAGTGCCTATTATTATTAAGACATTTTACGATTCAAGGCTTGCATTATTTATTCATATTATTACCGTTTTAATTGTTGGATTTTTCGCACCCAATGGTTTTGAATTTATCTTTTTGAATTTTATTGCCGGAATTGTAGCTATTTTTAGCTTAACAAATATTTACCGCCGGGGTAAATTGTTTTTAACAGCCGCATTGGTTTTTCTGACCTATAGCTTTGTTTATTTTGGTTTAGCTATTACTCAGGAAGGAAATTTTACCAATATTGAACTTCATAATTTTATTTATTTTGCCATTAATGGAGGTTTTGTTTTATTAGCTTATCA
>JAYEKP010000246.1:0-6708 GCA_034661075.1 Bacteroidota bacterium | reverse complement strand
CTCTTTAGAAATAATTAAGGATAATATTAATTGGTCGGTTTTTTTTACCCATTGCTTAAATTTGGTATTATTTTTTTGATGAAATGGTATGTAGTCCATGAGTTTTGAAAGGTTAAATGAATCGCTTTGAATTCCCGCTCCTGACAATTTAGCATCCAGTGCATTACATTTTTGTTCGAAGTGCCCTTCGGTAGGGATCATTAAAACCGGTTTACCTAAATACATCGCTTCACAAATTGATTCAAATTCTGCTGTTGAGGCATAACCCTTACACCGATTCATATAATCTAAAAATTTTTCGTCATTTATCTTGTGAAAAATAAGGTTTCGATGAATAAGCGTTTCTTCCTCTGCTTCTTTTTTATCCCAAAAAAAGTGGGCTTGTATATTAGGATTTTTTTTGTGCCAGTTTAAAATATCATCTGCATAACCCTGGTTTAGGATGTATCCATGAATAAAATTTTCTGATTTAGGTTTGAGTGTCAGTACACTTTTTCTTAATAATGGAGGAACAACAAATATTTTTTTGGTTAGATAATTGGGCATTTCCCAGAAAGAAAGTGCCAGCAATTTGTCTGCATGTATAGATGTAATTCGTGTATTGATTTTTAATAAAAATCTATCTACGTGATGTTTTTTCGGAAAAGGGAAGTGTGGGTGAAAAATTAAATACTGATGGCCAATACAATAATAAGGAATATTAGGATGATGAAAAAGGTAAAATAATCCACCCAGTAAATCATAAAAGTTAATGATAACGTCGGGCTTTGTCTGGCGGATAATCCGCTTTATTGTTTTTAAACTCCTTAAGTATTTAAAAATAAAAAAGAGGTTATAAATGATAGACCGTGTAATTATGATTTTTTTATTATTTTTGTTGAATACAAAATTTGGACTATCTACTGAAACAACTTTTGTTTTTATTTTTTGATAAAAGAATGAGGGGATTGTTCTTTTAGGATTTTTCCCAACAATTACAACAGGAACTTCATGTCCATTTGGTTCCAGTTTATTTTTAAGACTAATTGCCTGTGTCATATGGACACGCCCTTCTCCCTGTACTATAAAAATGTATTTCATTAGTGGTTGGATTTTTACAAATCAGCAATTCAGGCAATTTTTATTTTAGCCATTTTCGGAAGCACAAAACTTTTTTCAACTTTCGAATTCTCTGCAACAGGAGGTATTTCCTCTTTAATTAGTTCATTATAATAAAGAATTTCCCAATCTCCACTTTCTTGTTCAACCAATGCGGATAAAGATTCTACCCAGTCGCCTGAGTTTAGGTATTTGATACTTTCATATTGCCTGATGTCGGGTTGATGAATATGCCCGCAAATTACTCCCTGGCAATTTCTTGATTTTGCAAGTTGTACTAATTCATGTTCAAAGCTGGAAATGTAAGAAACAGCTGATTTTACGCGGTGTTTAATATCTTGGGATAATGAGTAATAGGGTAAGCCCTGTTTAACTCTGCGATTGTTGTATATCTTATTTAGCCATAATAAAAAAGTATAACCAACATCACCGGGTTTTGCCAACCATTTTAAATTCGATGTAATTTTGTCAAAAATATCACCATGAACAACGTAATAATTTATTCCATTGCTTTTATATATATAATCTTTTTTTACCGAAAAGTTGCCAATATTAAGCGGAATCATGTTGTCTAAAAAATCATCGTGGTTGCCACGTATGTATATTACTTCAGTGTTAAGTTTATCTATCATCTTTAGGATAACTTTTAAAAAACGGGTGTGCTTTTTTTCCATTTACCACTTTTTTTTAATCTCCATCCATCAATAATATCTCCATTTAAAATAAGTTTATCGCAGGTATTTGATTTTAGGAAACGTACTAATTCTTTGGCTTTTGATGATTTTGTGCCTAAATGGACATCAGATATTACAATTGTTTTATAATGATTGTTTTTTAACATTGAGTTTTTATTTCTAAGAAACGATGCTCTTTTTAATCCTTAACTAAATAAATATTAAGGTATCATTAAATTTGATTCTTTTGTTAATTTATTGTTAGTACAGTATTTTGTGAATTAGCAGTATTTTTTTTAATGAAAAATTTTTTATCATTAATGTTCTAAGTATTTTTGTCAGGTTTCATTTTTGAGGAGTTTTGTTAGATGAAAGAGAAAATACTCTTTGTTATTAATCCTGTTTCCGGAAAGAAATCAAAAGATTATATTCCTGATCTTATTAAGCAAATCTTTGCTGAAGATATTTTTGACATAACGATTTTTTATACATCATTTTCTGGAGAAGCAACTCAAATTATTAAACAATCTTTGAATAAGGGTTACCAAAAAATTGTAGCTGTAGGAGGGGATGGAACAGTAAACGAGGTTGCATCTGCAATTACAGAAACGGATGTAGTATTAGGGATTGTACCAACCGGTTCGGGAAATGGATTGGCGCGCCATCTTAAAATCCCGATGAATGTTAAAAAAGCCTTGGAGATTATTAAAAAAGGACATCCAATAAAAATGGATTTTGGGATGATTAACGACCAGAAATTTTTTTGTACTACCGGTGTTGGTTTTGATGCACATATTGGACATGTTTTCTCGAAAGCTCATACTCGTGGATTTGTAAGTTATTTAAAAGCTACTCTCTCGGAGTTTAAGCAATACCGACCTATACGGTATGAAATTTCTATGAATGGAACGACCTATATGCGGGATGCCTTTCTGATTACTTTTGCCAATGCATCACAATATGGGAATAATGCACATATTGCTCCAAAGGCTATGATTGATGATGGAAAGATAGATGTGTCTATTATGAGATCTTTTCCAATAATTTCAGCCCCTAATTTGGGTACTCGTTTGTTTATTAAAACTATTGATAAAAGCCATTATGTAGAAACGTTCCAATGCAAAAAAATTGTAGTTAAACGAAAAGAGCCGGGGGTTATTCATTACGATGGAGAACCTGGTGAGGCTGGTGAAGTTTTAAATGTTAAAGTAGTTCCCGGAGGGCTAATAGTTATTGTTCCTTAAAATTCGTTTTTTCTTTGTTTCAATCTTTCAATTAATTCAAAAACTGCAGGGCATATCAGCGAATTTTTTAAGGTAAGATTCAATACCTGGTAAAACCTTGGGCGATCAGTATGTGGATATTCCCTGCAAGCTTTCGGCCGGCTTTCGTAAACCATGCAATAATTGTCATTAAGCAAAAACGGGCAGGGCGTTTCTTTAAACACATAATCTCCTTCTTCATCAAGATAAAGATATTTTTCTACAAATTGCGAAGGTTTAATTTTTAGATGTTTTGCCAGTCTGTTAATATCTTTGTCGTAAAGGGTTGGGCTAATAGATTTACAGCAGTTGGCACAATCCAGACAATCTATCTTCTGAAAAATTTCATCGTGGAGTTTTTGGGCAATTATATCCAGATTTTTTGGTTTCTTCTTTTTTAATCGTGCAAAAAAAACTTTGTTTTCTTGAAACAAATCCAATGCCCGACTTTTAAGATCAATGATGGATAGATAATTAAAAAAAATCATTATTCACTGGGTCTGATATAATTTCTTATTTTATCTCTTAGTCCGTTGGTTCTAATTTGCGAGAGAAACAGCCCGCCAATTACTAACGAAATTCCCATAATTTTTGTTAGATTAATTATTTCATCCAATATAAAAAAGGCAATGATAGCCGTTAATACAGGAATAAGATTGGTAAATGCATTGGCCTTCCCAACACCTATTCTTTTAATGGCAAAGGTGAAAAAGATAAAAGCAAATGAAGAACCAAAAAAAGCAAGCTCGAGTAAGGGAATCCATGCCTCCTGAGACAATCCTGTTTGTATGAAATCCTTGAAATCAAAAATGAAAAATAGTGGAGCAAATAAAAATATACCGATAAGATTATGATAAGAAACAATAGTGATAGAGCTGTACTTGTTTGATAAATTTTTTAAAACGATTGAATAGCCAATTGCAGCAACAACCGCAAGCATCAACATGGCAATACCTAGTGGAGATACGGTTATTCCTTCATTTTTTTCAAAAATAATAAAGCTTACCCCAATAATGGAAAAAATAATACCCATTAAATTCATTCGGGTAATTTTTTCATTCAAGAAAAATGATGAAGTAAATGAAGTAAACAAAGGAATGGTAGCAATGATAACAGCAGCCAGCGTTGATGATACCAATTTAACGCCATAGCTTTCTCCAATAAAATAGAGAAATGGATTAAATACTGAAACCAGTAAAAAGAATTTAAAATCTCCTTTTTGAATTTTTTCAATTTTTTTAAGTGGATACATTAATGCAAAAAGGAAAATGGAAGATATGATAAGGCGGAAAAATACAGTAGTAATCGGATTATAAAATTGATATACTATTTTGTACCAAATAAAGGTAAAACTCCAAAATATCATTGCTAAACTAACAGCAATGTAAGCGGTTGCAATATTTTTTTTCATAACAGGATGCGAAGTTATGTTTTATTATTGATTTTTTTTTGCGTAAAAAAGAAAAATTTGAACTTGTTTTTTGTTATGGTTTAATTAAAATATATTTGTGTTCTGTAGAAACTATTTTTATTTCAATGAATACAACAGATATTTTAATAAAAATCAGGAAGATTGTGCGTTCCATTAATATTGAATCAAAAAAAATACAAAGGGAACACGGGTTAAGTATTCCTCAATTGCTTTGCCTTGAATATTTGCATAGGTCTGAAGGATTTCAGTCCACACAGAAGAATATAAGGGATTATTTGAATTTAAATTCGAGTACCGTAACTGGAATTATTAACCGGCTGGAGAAGAAAGGGTGTATTGCGCGGTTGCCCAAAAAGGATGATAAAAGAACCACTTATATTGTGCTAACTTCCAAAGGTTCTGAGTTGTTAAAAAATACCCCTTCGTTATTGCACGAAAGACTCTCTCATCAACTGGAAACCGTATCAGGCCAACGGCAAAAAGAAATTAATGATGCATTAGATTTAATTATTAAATACCTTGATATTGATAATATAGATGCGTCACCACTAATTACTGTTGATGAGAATATTCATTTCGAAAATGGTGAATAGTTTTAGTAGAACATATTATTTCTTGGATTTTAATGGCTTAGGTTGGTTAACACTTGTAAATTCAGGTGTTAGGATTAATTTCTAATTTGTTTGTTCTGTAAAATTTGTTAATTTTGTTCTGCTGAAACAATTGTTTTATCTCTTGATTAGTGAATGCCATTAGCTTTTATTAATTTTAAGGTGAATTTTCGTTGAATTATGGATACTAATTATTCATATTGAGTTGTATTATTTATGGAAAAACTTTTTGATATAGAAAAAATAATAGCCCTTCGACATGAAATCCATCAACATCCGGAGTTGTCTGATTCCGAAGCAAAAACAGCTCTTCGGATAATTAACTTTATGGAACCTTATCATCCTGATAAAATTATCACTGAAATTGGAGGCCATGGAGTTGCTGTGGTTTTTAAAGGAATGAAAAAAGGACCTTCTGTTCTTTTTCGTTGCGAACTTGACGGTTTGCCCATTGACGATTTAATTGATAAAAGGTATCGTTCGCAAACTGCTGGTGTGGGCCATAAATGTGGACATGATGGACATATGGCGATACTTGCAGGACTAGCCGATATATTTTCCAGAAATAGGCCAGAAGCAGGAGAGGTGATTTTAATGTTTCAACCCGCCGAAGAAAATGGACAGGGAGCATATAGGGTGGTAAATGATAAACGGCTTAAACAATTAAACGTAGATTATGCTTTTGCTTTACATAACTTACCAGGATACGAAAAAGGTACTATAGTGCTTGGTGAAAAAAATTTTGCCTCCGCATCCAAAGGAATGATTATTAAACTTACCGGTAAAACATCCCATGCTGGAGAACCCGAGAATGGTAATAGTCCGGCAATTGCAATGGCTGAAATTGTAAAAGGGTTAACTTTTTTACCCCAAAAAGAAAATGTATTTAATGATTTTACCCTGGTAACGGTAATTCATGCACGGCTAGGCGAAGTTGCTTTTGGAACTACCCCCGGGTACGCCGAAGTGATGGCTACTCTTAGGTCATATACCAATTCAGATATGGAAATCTTAACTCAATATGCAGAAAAAATAGCAGAAGAGTATGCTCAAAATAACCATTTGAAATATGAGATCTCTTATGTAGAGGAATTTCCGGCAACGATCAATAACACTAATCTTGTGCAACAATTACATCAGGCAGCAAAGGCAAATCAAATTCCTGTTGAGCAGTTAGAAAAACCTTTTCGTTGGTCTGAAGATTTTGCCCATTTTACATTGCAATTTCCAGGAGTGCTTTTCGGACTTGGATCAGGAGTCACTCAACCTCAATTGCATAATCCGGATTACGATTTCCCTGATGATATTATTGAAAATGGGGTCAAGATGTTTTATGGGATTTATCAGCAAATTATAAAAAATGAGCAGAAATAGTTATGGCAGGAACTTCAGTAATTGAATTTGATCGAACAGCTTTAATTCATAATTTAAATTTTTTACAACATTTTCTCGGAGATGAGGTTAAGATATCATCTGTTGTAAAATCAAATGCATATGGCCATGGAATTGAACAATTTGTTCCAATAGCTGAAACAGCGGGGATACGTTATTTTTCTGTTTTTAGTGCAGAAGAAGCCGAAGCCGTATGTAATGTTAAAAAGCCCGAAACCGATGTAATGATCATGGGTTGG
>JAYEKP010000245.1:0-30981 GCA_034661075.1 Bacteroidota bacterium | reverse complement strand
CAAGATTTCATTCGTGTTACTATTTTCATATACAATTTCTGTTTGGCCCCTGACCCATTTCACATCCGAGAATTCATAACCATCCCATTGTAAAACACCAGTGTTGCTTGGGAAAAAGATTTTACCATTTGAAAGTTTTTTAGCACCAATGTATAAAGGTTCGTCTCTAACCTCAAAAATTTCATTTCTATCGTGCAATTTCTCTCCATCATACATCTGCAATCCTTTCGTAAAGGAAGCGAACCAAATATTGCCACTATGATCCTCCACAACAGACCATATATTTTCATTTAATCCATGATCTGGTGTAAAATTCAAAAAAGCATTCGAATAATATTTAAATAAACCACCTTCAGAACTTACCCAAAGAATGTTGTCCCTATCCATCATGGAATTATATGGATATTCCCTTTTCCACTCTAATTTAGAAACAATGCTATCATTCATCAAAAGGATTTCACTACCTTTTCTGGTAGCAGCTTTTGGAGCAATTAGTGTATCTTCCTGCGCAATCATATACAGTTTATTCCAGTCAAAAGTCACAGGACTGTAACGTCTATTAAAACAATTATAATATTTTGCTAAAGAAGCTAAATCTTCTATAGTATAGTCAGGTGTAATATCTATTAATGAATCACGGTTCCATCTATATATCTTATTATTTGTGACTAACAATATTCCATTTTGATTTTTGGCTTGTTGAATGTAATCTATTTTTAATGAATCTATGATCGCATTATTTTTTGAGTGATTGGTATAAATTCCGTCCCTAAAGCTAATTAATCTGGTCTTACCCTGGTAATTGCCTATAAACCATAAGTGATCATTAAAATATTTTAACACTTGCTGAAATATTATATTTTCATAGCCAATCCCTACAGGAGGGTAATAAATAAACCTTTCACCAGTAAATCTTGAAATACCCGACTTACTTAACGTCCATATCATCCCATTTCTATCTTCAACGAAACTTTTAATATTGAAATCAGGGAGCCCCTCTTTTTTTGTGTAATTTTTAAATTCAATCCCATCGAACTGTGCAATGCCATTTTTGGTCATCACCCAGATAAAACCTTTGCTATCCTGATAGGTTTTCATAACCTGTGTTTGAGCTAGTCCATCAGCTATTGTGTATTTCTTGTAGGTAAGTTCTTGTGATATAACACAATTAACTAATAATAAACAACAGATAAATATTGTAAAAAGTAATTTTCTCATAATAAACAAAACGGATGCAAACTTTAAATTTAATTAAAAAATTGAAATAAAATAGCATTATGCTAACTTAACAAATTTATTTCTGTATTAAGGTACCCGATAAATAATTTCAGCTCAATATTACATTATGTCAAAATACTATCTTTGATTAATCTTTTCAACAATACTTTCAATTCCAGGATGTTTATTTAGATCAAATTCTATATTCTTTTTCGTTTCTGTTATGTGGTTTATTTATGCTGGTTACTCGGACGTGGACGTCCGCGCGAGCTGGGCCGTGATTTTGCCGGATATGATTTTTATACAGCCTTTTTACCTCAACATCATCCACAGGGAATGAAAGGGTTAGCCCGGCAAAAGAATACAGTATTTTTTGAATAGTCGTGATTTATTTTATCTATGGTTCCGTTAATTCTTTAAATTGTCAAAGGCAGTTTTGTGTGGGTTATAAAGTTTTTCTTCCTTAATATCAAACAGGATTGCCCTCAGCAGTTAAAAATTCCTTTACCAGGTAAAACCTCATATCATTAAAAAAACACTTTTTCGTACAACCGGGATTAAAAAGTGTAAAAAAAACTTTTCAAAAAAGTGAATAAGTAAAAAAAAAATAAATTACTAATCCCATTTTTTACAATTCGCAAACGTTTGAAACAATGCTTACAGGTTTTTTAAATTTATTATAATCATCTGCTTACTAACAAGATACATTGTTTCTACCACTTTTTTATGGTATATTTGATGGTATCATAAAATCATTTAGAATCACTAATTTAAGGATCATTTACAACGATGAAAAAAGATAAAAAAGCACTGAGTTTCTGGCAGATATGGAACATGAGTTTTGGGTTTTTAGGTATTCAGTTTGGTTTTGCTCTCCAAAATGCCAATGTCAGCAGAATTTTCGAAACCCTTGGAGCAAAAATAGATAACATCCCCATTCTATGGGTCGCTGCTCCGGTAACCGGCCTTATTGTTCAACCCATTATTGGCCATTTAAGCGATAAAACCTGGACCCGCTTAGGACGAAGACGACCTTTCTTTTTAGTGGGTGCTATTTTAGCATCTATTGCATTATTCATCATGCCTAATTCACCCACTTTATGGATAGCTGCCGGAATGCTTTGGATTATGGATGCTTCCATCAATATTTCCATGGAACCCTTCCGGGCATTTGTTGGCGATAACCTTCCATCGCATCAGCGTACCATTGGGTTTAGCATGCAGAGCTTTTTTATTGGTACTGGTGCTGTGGTTGCCTCTTTTCTTCCTTATATTTTTACCGAATGGTTTAATGTTTCCAATACTGCTCCTCCCGGAGAAATCCCATTATCTGTAAAATTATCCTTTTATTTTGGAGGTGCGGTATTCATTCTTTCTGTATTATGGACTGTTTTTACTTCCAAAGAATATTCGCCCGAAGAATTAGCCGAATTTGAAGATAAGGAGTTAGAAGCTAAAATAAAAGAAGTAGAATTAGCCAACATCAAAAACTCAAGCGGTGATTTTAAAAACGGACTGATCTTTTTGATTGCAGGAGTCATTATCACTTTTGTGCTTACTTTTATTAAGGTCGATAAAGAGGTTTTTATCTTCTCAATCGGTCTTGCAATATTTGGATTGCTTGAATTATTCAGTGGGTTCTTAAAACAAAGAGGTAAACTAAAAAATGGATTTGTGGCTGTTGTTTCCGACTTTAACACCATGCCCCTAACCATGAAACAGTTGGCTATCGTGCAATTTTTCTCCTGGTTTGCCCTATTTGCCATGTGGATTTATACCACCGCAGGCGTTACCAGTCATATTTACGGAACAACAGATCCCACCTCAGCCTTATATAACGAAGGTGCCAACTGGGTAGGCATTTGTTTTGGTATTTACAACGGGTTTGCTGCAGTATTTGCTTTTCTACTCATCCTGATGGCTAAACTCACCAATCGGAAAACTACTCACGCGTTATCTTTAATCATTGGCGGTATCAGCCTGGCATCCATATTTTTTATCAATAACCCAACCATGCTGCTGGTTCCGTTTGTAGGAATCGGACTAGCATGGGCCAGCATATTAGCCATGCCTTATGCGATATTAACCGGTTCGTTACCAGCCCATAAAATGGACGTTTTCATGGGTATATTTAACTTTTTTATTGTTATCCCTCAGATATTGGCTGCCAGTATACTGGGATTTATAGTAAAAACAGTATTTAACAATCAACCCATTTATGCATTAATACTGGGTGGATTTTCGATGATATTAGCCGGTATTTTGGTTGTATTTGTAAAAGACAGGGACTAATGACACAAAAAATTAAAGCAATCATTTTTGACCTGGATGGAGTGATTGTTGACACCGCAATATTTCATTTCCAGGCCTGGAAAAAGCTGGCCAATAGCATGGGTTTTGATCTTACCGAAGCACAAAACGAACAGTTAAAAGGTATTAGCAGACTGGAATCTCTAGACATATTACTCGAAATCGGAAAAATAGATTCTATTTCGGATGAAGAAAAACAACAATTAGCAACCAGAAAAAACGAGTGGTACCGCGAGAATATCTTAAAAATGACACCCCGGGATATTTTACCCGGTGTTAAAAATTTTCTCGAAGAGTTGAAAAAAGCCCATTACAAGATTGCCATCGGCTCATCCAGTAAAAATGCAGGAACCATTTTAGAACGCATTGGCATGAAAGATTTCTTTGATGCTGTAGTGGACGGAACAAAAATTACCCGGTCAAAACCCGATCCTGAAGTTTTTCTAAAAGGAGCTAAGGAGTTACATATTCCTCCCAAACAGTGTTTGGTTTTTGAAGATGCTGAATCGGGTATTGAAGCAGCAAAAAATGCCGGAATGAAAACCATCGGTGTGGGAAAACCGGAAAACTTACCCAAAGCAGATAAGGTGATTCCCTGCTTTCAAAATGTAAATATCTCAATAATTGAAAATAGTTAAAAACATAAAAAATCCTTCACAATGAACGAATATCTTAAATATGATGAATGGTGTATTATCGAAGAAGGTTTTAATCCTGAAAATCAGCGATCGTCGGAAAGTATTTTTTCGCTAGGAAACGGATATATTGGCCAACGGGCTAATTTTGAGGAACAATATAGTGGGGATACTTTACCGGGAAACTATATAGCCGGAATTTACTATCCCGATAAAACAAAAGTGGGCTGGTGGAAAAACGGGTATCCAGAATATTTTGCTAAAGTACTTAATGCGCCCAACTGGATTGGTATCAATATTTTAGTAGGAAAACAAGAGCTAGATTTAGCCAAGGTGAAAATCAAAAATTTCCGAAGAGTTTTAAATATGAAGGAAGGGTATTTAGAACGTTCATTTTATGCTGAATTTTCTAACGAACAAGCCATAGAAGTTAGAGCCAAACGATTTTTAAGCATTACCCAAAACGAATTGGGTTGTATTAAATATCAAATCAGATGTGTTGATATTGATGATAAAATAACCATTGAACCTTATGTTGATGCGGATGTGATTAACGAAGACGCCAACTACAACGAAAAATTCTGGGAAGAAGTAGGAATTAAAAGCAGGCCGGGCGAAGCATATGTAACAGCAAAAACCAAAAAGCTCGATTTTCATGTTTGTACCAGCATGAAATTCAGCATAGAAAAAAACAATACCGAAATAAAAAATACGATAAAAGAAAACAAACGAAAAAAATACCTGAGTCAGCGTGTTTCTGTCGATTGTAAAACTGACGATGTAATAACCATTTATAAATATGCTTCCATCACGCATTCTGAAAATCACGATAAGGAGCAATTAACCATTGCAGCCCACAACAATTTACAATCGGCTTTTGAAAAAGGGTTTGACCAGTTATTTACAGAACATGCCAACGCATGGAAAAAGAAATGGACAACCAGCGATATAGAAATTGAAGGAGATGTTGCCGGTCAGCAAGGTATACGATTTAACATTTTTCAGCTAAACCAGACTTATACAGGCGATGATGAACGTTTAAATATAGGACCTAAAGGATTTACCGGCGAAAAGTATGGTGGAAGTACCTACTGGGATACCGAAGCCTATTGCCTCCCTTTTTATTTAAGAACATCAGAACAACAGGTCGCCAAAAATTTATTACTATATCGTTACCGCCATTTACCCAAAGCCATTGAAAATGCCGAGAAATTAGGGTTCAAAGATGGTGCTGCATTGTATCCAATGGTTACCATGAATGGCGAAGAGTGCCACAACGAATGGGAAATTACTTTCGAAGAGATTCACCGGAATGGAGCTATTGCTTATGCTATTTACAATTACACCCGCTACACGGGCGATGAATCATATATCGAGGATTATGGGCTGGAAGTACTCATTGCCATTAGTCGTTTCTGGGCACAACGAGTGAACTTCTCTAAAGAAAAAAATCAGTATGTAATATTAGGTGTTACTGGACCTAACGAGTACGAAAACAATGTTAACAATAACTGGTATACTAATACGATAGCCCGATGGTGCCTTGATTATACTTTAAAAATGATTACTAAAGTACAGACCGAAGCTCCTGAAAAATATAAAAAGCTGAAAGAAAAAATTCATTTTAACGAGCTGAAGGAAGCAGGCAAATGGACCAATATTGTTGATAATATCTATCTTCCCGAAAATGAAGATCTCGATATATTCCTCCAGCAGGATGGCTTTATGGATAAAGAGATCATACCTGCCGAGGACCTTGACCCGGAACAAAGGGCTATCAATCAAAAATGGTCATGGGATCGTATTTTACGTTCTTGCTATATTAAACAGGCTGATGTTTTGCAGGGATTATATTTTTTCGAAGATCATTATGAGGAAGATGCGATTAAACGAAATTTCGATTTTTATGAGCCGTTAACTGTTCATGAATCATCTTTATCCACTTGTGTACACACTATTTTAGCAGCTAAACTAGGCTATAAAGAACAAGCCTACGAACTTTATCTACGTACTGCAAGATTAGATTTGGATGATTACAACAACGAGGTAAACCAGGGTTTACATATTACCAGCATGGCCGGAACCTATCTATCTATTGTAGAAGGGTTCGGCGGTATGCGCATAAAAAACGGGGAATTACATTTTAAACCATTCCTACCCCCACAATGGAACAAATATTCATTTATTGTTAAGTTCAGAGGAAAACTGATAAAAATTGAAGTTACTAAAGAAAAAACAATAATCTATAATCAACACAACGAAAAGGTAAAAATAATTGTTAGCGGAGTAGATTATTCCATTAATGCAAATGAATCGCTTGAAATTCGTTAAATCAATGATGCAAAAAATAGTTTCTAAATCATTATCAATACTTATGCTTTTATGGGGAATTACCATCTCTAATGCTCAGGTCATCCAGAAGGTAGAGCCACCCAACTGGTGGACAGGGATGGAAAACCCTCAATTGCAAATCATGTTATATGGGAATAATATTGCAGCTTATGAGCTATCATTAAGCAATAATAAATTATTGCAATCTGTCCAAAAAACAGAAAACCCCAATTACCTTTTTTTGAATCTTGAAATTCCGAAAGATATATCACCTCAAACAATTAATATTCAGGTACAAGATGATGGAGAGCTTATTGAAAGTTTTCCTTACGAGCTAAAAGAACGAACCAAAAACAGGACACAGCATCAGGGATTTGATAATTCGGATGTTATCTACCTGCTTATGCCCGACCGGTTTGCCAATGGCGATTTAACCAATGATTCAGCAGACGGTTTACTGGAAAAAGCAGACCGCAGCAATCCAGACGGACGGCATGGTGGAGATATTCTGGGCATCATCAATCATCTGGGTTACCTGGATCAATTAGGAGTAACCACTTTATGGATCAATCCTTTGCTGGAAAATAATCAGGAAAAGTACACGTACCATGGATATGCCATAACCGATTTTTACAACACAGATGCCCGGTTTGGCAATAATGCGAAATATATGGAACTGGTAAATAAAGCCCACCAAAAAAATTTAAAAATAATAATGGATGTGGTTTTAAACCACTGCGGAATCAATCACTGGTGGATGGATGATCTACCTTCTGAAGACTGGATTCATCAGTTCGAAGAATATACCCAGTCCAATTTCCGGTCACCTGTGCTTACCGATCCTTACGCATCATCCGAAGATATCATGCGCCAGCAAAAAGGATGGTTTGACCGGAATATGCCCAACTTAAACCAAAAAAATCCATTGGTAGCCACCTATTTTATTCAAAACTCCATCTGGTGGATTGAATATGCAGGAATTGATGGCATACGGCTGGACACACAACCTTATGCCGACCAGTATATGGTTGCCCGATGGGCACAGGAAATCAGAAATCAATATCCGGATTTCACCATTTTGGGCGAATCGTGGTTGCAAAAAATTCCCATTACAGCCTACTGGCAGGAAAACAGTAAAAATTTTGACGGATACTCATCCAACATCCCTGTTATAACGGATTTCCCTATGCACTATGCCATTACACAGGCTTTCAACGAAGAACAAACCTGGACCGAGGGCATGGCGAAATTATATTATATCCTGGCACAGGATTTTGTATATAACAATCCGGCAAATACCTTAGTCTTTCTGGATAATCACGATGTTACCCGGATTTTTTCATCGCTAAACCAAAGCTTAGAAAAATTAAAAATGGCCCTGGCATTTCAGTTAACAACACGCGGAATTCCATCCATTCTTTATGGTACCGAATTGTTGATGAAAGGGTTTGAACACGAAGCGCATGGTAACATGCGTAAAGATTTTACCGGTGGCTGGCCCGATGATGAAAAAAATGGTTTTACTGCCGAAGGAAGAACCGATGCGCAAAATGAAATATACAACTATTTGCAACACTTACTTAACTGGAGAAAATCAAAAGAAGTTATTCATACCGGAAAACTAACCCACTTTATCCCGGAAAACAATGTGTACGTTTATTTCAGGCACCTTGCTGATGAAACAGTAATGATTATTTTAAATAACAACGATAATCCTAAAACCATACAAACAAAACGTTTTAAAGAAATTATGCATGGATACCAGACGGGAAAAGAAATCATCAGCCAAACAGAAATGAACAATTTAAATAAAATCCATATCCCCAAAAAATCAGCTATGATTATTGAACTTAAGAAATAACTAAAAATACCATTCGTCATGAAAAATTTACTGATTATCTTTTTTATTTTTTTCAGCTTTGCCTGTACTCAACAAAAGCTTAATATCCCTGAAAAATCAGAGATGTATAAGCTGGCTTTACCAGTTTATGTAAGTGAAGAGGGACAAGAGATAGCCCTTAACGGGATTTTTAAAAATCCCGAGAAGATAGACTCTGTAAGCATTTCAGGATACAATTACAAACTATCGAAGCAAAATAAGTATATTCAAATAATCCCAAAATCCGATACAAAACCGGTTGAAACATTAAAAATATGGATTAAAGGATTTCCCTACTCCTTAATTTTATTATTAGATAAAAAAGTGGAGTTCACCTTTAAACTTAAAGATGACAAAAAACAATATCATTCGGTTCGGGTAGTAGGAAACTTTAACAACTGGACACCATCGAATGATTTTCTGCTCGAAGATAATGTATGGAAATATTCAATAAAATTGTCGCCCGGGAAATATCATTATCAACTGGTAATTAACAATAACTGGTTGCTCGACCCACAAAATCCTGAAAAGGAAAGCAATAATATTGGTGGATATAATTCGGTGCTTAATGTTCCCGATCCTACAGAAAATGCACCAAAACTTTCAACGCATTCTTTTACCACAGATAAAATAACCATTGATTATTCGGGAGATATTACTTCTGTTATCGCGTTATGGGATAATTTTACGATTCCTTCAGAAATTAAAGAGGAGAAAATAACCGTTCAAATACCTGCAATTGCTAAAAGTAAAAAACGTTCGTTTATAAGAATGTGGGCATTTAACGAAAACGGTTATTCAAATGATATTTTAGTTCCGCTGGAAAAAGGAAATGTTCTGAAAGACATTGCTCAGATTACCCGCAAAGATAAACATGCACAGGTATTGTATTTTATGTTGGTTGATCGTTTTAACAACGGAAACAATGCAAACGATGAACCTGTTGATGATCCGGACATATACGACAAAGCAAATTATTGGGGTGGAGATATTAAAGGAATAACCCAAAAAGTTAATGATGGATATTTTTCCGATTTAGGGGTTAGCATGATTTGGCTCTCCCCGATTACACAAAATCCACTCGATGGATATATTGAATATCCGGCACCTCACAGAAAATATTCAGGTTATCATGGGTACTGGCCGGTAACCTTAACCACCGTTGATCACCGCTTTGGTACCTCCGACGAATTACATCAGCTGGTGAATACCACCCACCAAAATGAGATGAATATTATTCTCGACTTTGTTTCGAACCACGTACATATAAAAAATAAAATTTACCGAGACCATCCCGATTGGGTTACAGAATTAGATTTGCCTGACGGGCGAAAAAATATTCGCCTCTGGGATGAACAACGGTTAACCACCTGGTTTGACACCTTTATCCCTTCGTTAGACTTTCGCATTCCGCAAGTTTCTGAGATGATGTCTGACTCTGCCATGTATTGGGTTCAGGAATTTAACATCGATGGATTCAGACATGATGCCACTAAACATATACCACTCGATTTCTGGAAAACGTTAACCCATAAGTTACGAGCAAATACCACAAAAAATTTTCTTTTTCAGATTGGAGAAACTTTTGGCAGCCGGGAGTTGATAAGAAGTTATGTGGGTCCCGACATGCTTGATGGTCAGTTTGACTTTAATCTCTATTTTGATATGCGCAATAATCTGGCACAGGAAAAAGAACCCTTAACCAAGCTCAATCAATCGTTAAAAGAGAGTTTAAAATATAACGGTCATCACTCACTTATGGGAAATATTACCGGCAATCATGATTTGCCAAGGTTCATCACCCTTGCCAGCGGAGCACTTGCTTTTGACGAGGATGAAAAAGAAGCCGGATGGAACAGAGACATTCAAGTGGAAGATACCCTGGGCTATTACAAGTTGTTACAAGTTACCAGTTTTATTCATACTATCCCTGGAATCCCGGTTATTTATTATGGCGATGAAATTGGAATGCCCGGAGCAGGAGATCCGGATAATCGCCGACCCATGAAGTTTGAAAACTTAAACCGGTTTGAAAATTTTGTGTTGGAAAATACCAAAAAAATTATTCATCTCAGAAGAAACAACCTTCCACTGATTTATGGCGATATTATTTTAATCCACGCTGATGAACATAGCATGGTTTATGCCCGAAAGTATTTCGATGAACGAATGTTGATTGCCATAAATAAATCGAGTAAGGAAACAACTATTCCTATTGAGCTGCCGGAAAATCTTAGGAGTGAAAAATGGAATACAAATTTTAGCAATGAAATCAAACAAACAAACAATAATAAAGAGCTTATTCTTAATCTCAAACCTTTTTCATTTGAGATTTTGAATAATTAATCTCAAAGATAGATTGTCAATTTAATTTTCTAAGAGAGATTTGAATTCAATTAAACCATGAAAAAAGCGATACTGCAGAGCGTCGCTTTTTTATGAATAAAAATGGTCTATTAAATTTAATCTCCGAAACTAATTCCAACCCCACGTGCATTTCGCATTAATGCTGTATCATGGGAAACAAAGTTTGGTTTTTTAATTGCATCCTTAAAAGGTACTGAAGTAATATTTGGATGTTGATAGGAAACCATTTCTCCAAATTTTCCATCCATCACCATTTGAAAGGCATGAACCCCAAATTGTGTGGCCAATACTCTGTCATATGCAATGGGGACACCACCACGTTGAATATGTCCAAGCACAGCTTTACGGACATCGTGTTTTAACCCTGCTTCCTTTAACTCCTGTTCAAGACGTGAAGCGGCACCCGAAAGTTTAACATTTTTATATCCTACCTCATTTGTTTCTACTTTTGAGATATCTTTTCCGATAGCACGCGCACCCTCAGCAATAACAATTATTGTAAAACCACGGTCACGAACAAATCGTTGATTAATTTTTTCTAAAACTTTATTAACATCATAAGGAATTTCTGGGATCAAGCAAATCTCGGCACCACCAGCTACGGCAGCATTCATTGCTATCCATCCGGCGTTTCTGCCCATTACTTCAAGAATCATTACCCGGTTATGGCTGGCAGCTGTCGTTACCAGCTTATCAACCGATTCAGTAGCAATCTGAACAGCGGTTTGAAATCCGAAGGTTGAATCCGTTGCCGATAAATCATTATCGATGGTTTTGGGTACCCCAATAATATTCAATCCCTTTTCGAATAAAGCCTGGGAAATCTGCTGAGAGCCATCTCCACCGATATTAATTACGGCGTCAACACCCATATACATTAACTTCCGGATCATCTCCTCGGAGCGGTCGGCGGTAGTCCATTTCCCATCCTTGTCTTTTACCGGCCAGGCAAATGGACCTCCTTTATTGGTAGTTTCAATAATTGTCCCTCCCTGAAAATGAATACCGGCAACAGCTTTTTCATCAAGTACTTTTACTTCTGTAGGTTCCCAAAGAACTCCGTTAAAAGCCTGGATACTTCCTAACACTTCCCAATCTTTTTCCTGGGATGCTCGTTTAACAATAGCTCTAATTACGGCATTTAATCCCGGACAATCCCCACCTGCTGTTGCAACTAAAACTCTTTTCATTAGCATTAAATTTTTTAGTGATTAATAATTTTTTATTTGATAAGAAAAATATTTTGTTTCCCTTAATAAGTCAGCTTTTCGCGTATAAATGTTGCTTAATTTTTGTATCTTTAAAAATTAAAAACAAGAAGATGTAAATGTAAGAAAAACCCTTGATATATCACAATTTAAATATTTATATATTGTAAAAATTCAAATAAATTTAACATGAAAACAAAATCATTACACTTTACGCGTAGAACACTGGCTATGTTACTCTTAATCCTTATTGGATTTTACGGATGTAATAATAAAAAAAAACAGGAGGAAAAAAATATGGATTATCAAAAAGTTCAACATCCTGAATGGAGTAAAAATGCCAGTATTTATGAGGTTAATATCCGGCAATATACCCCCGAAGGAACCTTTAATGCTTTTGCCGAACATTTACCCAGATTGCAAAAGATGGGAGTAGATATCTTATGGCTCATGCCTATACATCCCATTGGAGAAAAAAATCGAAAAGGGTCGATGGGAAGTTATTATTCCGTTAAAGATTATTTAGGTATAAATCCTGAATTCGGTACCGAAGAGGATTTTAAAAATTTAGTGGACCAGATTCACGAATTAGGAATGTATGTTATTATCGACTGGGTAGCCAACCATACAGCATGGGATAACCAACTTATTTTTGATCATCCTGAATGGTATACCAAAAATGAAGAGGGAGAGATTATTGCTCCTGTTGAAGATTGGACCGATGTAGCTGATTTAAACTACGATATTCCGGAAGTTAGAAAATATATGACCGATGCATTAATTTATTGGGTTAAAGATTTGAATATCGATGGCTACCGATGTGATGTAGCCGGAATGGTTCCTACCGATTTTTGGAATAATGTACGTCTCGAACTCGATAAGATAAAACCAGTATTTATGCTGGCTGAAGCTAATGAACCAGAACTACACGAATACGCTTTTGATATGACTTATGCCTGGGATATCCATTTTCTCTTTAATGAAATAGCGCAGGGCAAAAGAAACCTGGAGGATTTAGTCAATCAATTGGAAAAAGAAAAAACAAAATACAATACGTCGGATTATCGAATGATATTTACCAGCAACCATGACGAAAATTCGTGGAAAGGAACAGTTTACGAAAGATTAGGAGAGGCCACAGAAACGTTTGCTGTGCTTTCGGCTACGCTCCCGGGAATGCCATTAATCTACAACGGACAGGAAGCATGTATGAATAAACAATTAAAATTTTTCGAAAAAGATACTATCCAATGGGATAAAAAATGCTCAATGGAAGAACTTTACAAAACCTTGCTAACCTTAAAAGAAAAGAATAAAGCTTTATGGAATGGTGCGTTTGGAGGAGCCCTGAAAAGAATGGCAACCTCAGCAGACGATCATATTTTAGCTTTCTCGCGAAAAAAAGATGATTGTCAGGTTATTACCATTTTGAATTTGTCGGATCAAGAAGTTGAATTTGAATTATCTTTGGATATTGAAAACGATCAATTATTTGAGGTTTTTACTGAGGAGCATATTACATCCCAATACAAAATGCAACCCTGGGATTATAAAATTTTTAGCAATAAATAAGTGTTCAAAAAAAACATCCGATGTTATAAGAAATATCGGATGTTTTTTTTAACCAAACCAATTAATTATTTTTCAATCAAAACCACTGTATTTTTAGATTGTTTAGCTTCCAAAAGAGCTTCTTCGGCACGTTGCTTTATTTGCTCGGCAGTATCATCTTTAATTGATGTGGTAATTCCCATACTAATAGTAAGATGAATAAGCTTATCATCAATTTGAAACGGATGGTAAGCAATAACTCTACGTATCCGGTTTCCAATTTCTTGGGCTTGTTCAATACCGATATTACTAAATATTAAAGCAAACTCATCGCCATTCTTATATCGGAAAAACAAATCTGTTCTACGAATATACCCTTTCACAAGGGTAACAAAATCTTGCAAAATATGATCCGCTTTTGAATATCCATATTGATCATTGTAGTTTTTGAAAAAATCAATATCGAGAAGCATAAAGACAAAATGCTGAACATCTGGCTTTTTCAATAAATATTTAATTTTCGAATTTAGTTCACGATGATTAAAAACACCCAGATCATCAGAAATAGCAAGAGTTCTATACTTAGAAATCTTTTTATTAAGCATCCAATACACAATAACAAAAATTAAAAGTATCAGAATGGCAATTAAAATAAGCGTATTTAAATTAAAACTTACCATTATTTTTGTTTGTTTTTACGTAAGTAAAAGCCTTTTTTTTGTAGATAATCGTAACGCATATTTTTCCCCGGCTCATAAACCAGTGCCATGATACTATCCTGTCCTTCTTTGATGGAGGCATAATCGGCAAAATCGAGGGTACGAATTACTGCCTCAAAAACACGTAAAGCACCAGAGTGGTCGGCTAAAACAATCCGTTTTCCCAGGTTGGCTTTTACCAGCTCCACAAAGCTACTGGCAATCCGCCAGTCGGCTTCAATTAAAGACTCCCCTTCCGGAAACTGGAAGAATCGATTCTTCAGCATTTCCTTAATTTTTTGTTTCTTTTGATCTTCGGAACCATCAATACTCGGGCCATAAATTTCCATCATTTTTTGAGTCACCTCTTTCTTTTTTTTATGGGTTAGCGTACCATATTTTTGAGAGTTTAATCCATACACAGCATCAAAGCTGATGTTGGTATATCCAGCTTCTTGTAAGAAGTAGCGGGCAGTTTGTTCGGTATTTTCCGACTCACTTCCAAAGACCTGGATAGGTCGTTCTTTTGAAAACATCCATAATGGATATCCTTTTTGCTCCAGTAAATCGACAATCACCTTGAAGTCTTTTCCTAAATCGCGAGCAGTTTCTATCCCTTCAGGTTTAAGGTTGTTCCCTATGGATCCACTAATCCTTCGGTTGTTTTTCCACTGATCCCAGAACCCTGAACCGACAAACTCCGGATTATCGCCTCCTGATTCGTGAACAGATTTTCCATGTCGGATTAGAATTACCTGGGTTTGATTTAATGGCACATAAGCCTGAGGATAAATAGGAATTCCTTTACCATTGGGCAGCCATACAATTCCTTCCTGCATTACTAAACCACCACCATCATCCAAAATACGTCCTACCGTTCGCATTTTTCCTCCAGGATTAATCTGCATATCTTCTTTGGCCAGCACAAATTTCGAGCGATAGCGGGTAAACGAAGCTCCAATAGCCGGGATATGTTTCGCTGCAAGAATATCGCTAAAACGATTAAGGGAAAAGGTCTTTAACAAAAGCCTGCGAAAACTATCGTTTTTAATCAGCCCGTTCCAGGCCAGAAAAAATAAATGTGGACTTCCATTAGGTATATTCTTTTGAATAAACTCATATTTATATTTAATATAAAACTGAGGTGAGACATCATCGACCAGTGAAAGAAGAAAAAAATAAATATCGCGTCCGATAACTTTCAGCCGGTTAACAAAATCCTGATCCACATCATCGACAGAGATGTCCAGCTTTTTCCCGTAGATGTAATGTAAAAAGGCTACATCATTTTTTACATCCTGAATATAATAGGAATTATGAAACTCGGCATGTTCTCTTAAATATCCGGTGGTTTTTATCATTTCTATGGCTTGTTCATTTAGCCCTGCATTTATCTCTTTCGATGATTTCTGTGAAACATTTGTTTTTTTCTTATCTTCCATTTTCATTATCTTTTTAAAATTTTACCTGTATAAATCGATTCGCCGGTCACTATCCTAAAAAAGTATATTCCGCTGGGAATCTCAGAACTATCATACCTGACAATATCCTGTCCACCGATGGTACGGGAAAAAACTTGTTGTCCCTTTATATCATAGAGATATAATTCTCCCTGTTGGGATTTAATCTTACGTACATCAAAGTAAAAAATATCTGGTGAAGGATTTGGGTATACGTTGATCCGTTTATTCCAGGTTAAATCCTTATCATTAAAAATGCCGGTGGGCTCTGAAGGAAAGTTGGGTTGTTGCAGTTTTTGATCGGAATAAAACCTGTATTCCCCAGCCTTCAGGCTAATCATTTCATCATTATGGGCAACATCTAAGGTGTCGCCCGAATATAATTCAAACCATTGTCCAGTAGAGGGGAAAGAAGCATTTACAAAAGCAGTAGTAACATCAAAATTTCCAAGAATAACTACATTCATGTCTTCTCCATAAAGGTTTATGGATTTTGTATTATCTTCCTCATTTATCGTAAAATCTGAGGAACGAAACACATCATACTCTTCTTTTAACTGAAAAAGGGTTTTAAAAATCAGATAGAGCCGATAACGATCTTCCTCCTCATAATAGTTCCAAAGGATGGGTTTATTACAAACCCTGCAGTCGTATTCGATGGAGATATCATATCCCAGTTCACCAAATTGCCAGATCATTTTAGGCCCGGGAACAGGAATAAAAAAATTAGCTGCCAGTTCAACGCGTTTTAAGGCTGTTTTTAAAGATGTAATATCATAGCCACTATATGCGTTTCCAGAAGTTAAGTTCTTATACATCAAACGCTCTTCATCGTGACTCTCCATATAACCTACCAGATGAGGGAGGTTCCAACCACGATTTTTATAAGATATTCCACTGATATCCGAGGAATAACCCATAGCAGCCTCGCTATAAGGATAATTCATATTCCCCCACAAAAGCATTCCTTTCTCAGCTAACACTTTCTCTTCGGAATTATCGGCAAGATGTTCCAAAATAACCAGGGCATCAGAATTTACTTCCCAAATCTGAAGAGCCATCCGTTCCAGAATATCAATTCTGGACTGGTCATAAGCCCATCCATCGCCAGAAGTATTTGTAAAACCTTTGGTAAAATCAAATCTAAATCCATCAATTTTATAGTTTTCCAACCAATAACGATTTACCGAATCAACAAATTCTTTGGTATAGTCACTCTCATGATTAAAATCAAATCCCCATGAATAACTTGGATTAGGTGATTGTGTGTTATACCATGGATTTTCCGGGGTGGGTTGGCCATAATCTCCGGCTTCGGGATCAAAATACATTCGTACCAAAGGAGACTGTCCGTAAGAGTGATTAAGAACCATATCCATAATAACAGCAATTCCCCTCCCATGACAGGAATCCACAAAGGCTTTTAAATCCTCTTTTGGCCCGTAGTATTTATCGGGAGCAAAGTAGAAACTAGGATTATAACCCCAGCTTTCGTTCCCCTCAAATTCGTTTATAGGCATCAGTTCAATGGCATTGATCCCTAAGGTATCCAGATAGTCTAAGGTATCGATTAAGGTTTGATAATCATGAGCAGCAAGAAAATCACGTACCAGCAACTCGTAAATGATTAATTGATCTTTTTCCGGTGGAACAAAATCGGTATTCACCCATTGATATTCATCCTGCGCGGTTTGCAGTACTGAAGCTATCCTGGTGGTTTGTGATTCGGGATACTCAATAAGTCCCGGATAGGTGGATTCTGAGATATACTTATCGTTCGGGTCGCTAATTTTTTCGGTATATGGGTCTGCTATTCGCAGCTCACCATCAATGTAATACTGAAAAATATATTCTTGTTGTGGAGTTAAATTTCCAATGCTTAACCAGTAATAATCCCCATCAGGAGTAACATTCATCATAAAATCTTCCTGAACACGCCAGTCTGTATAATCACCCAAGACAAAAACATACTCTTTAAAAGGAGCAAATAAAACCAGTCCCACCGAATCATCCGCCAGGTAATTAATTCCTTTCTTCCATCCTGCAGGTAGTTCAGCCACATTGTTACTGTCACGGACATAATAATACACCGAATCATACACCGTTTCGTCGGTATTTTTGGCACCCACCTTTATTTGATGAGAACCCTCATTGTTCCCGATATGTTCATAGCTGATTGACGTTCCCTGCACTTCATCCAATAATATATCATCAATCCACAGATACATAGAATCCGACTCATTGGACGTAGCAGTTATATTCACCGTATCACTGGGCACAATAATCAAATCTTCCGATGGCGAACTGATATTGATACTCAATCCGGGAGGATACACCTCGGCAAAAATATCGCCTCCATCAGCTTCCCTCGCAACGAACGTTCCATCAGAATTTCTGAAAACAAAGGCAAGCTTAAAAATCTCTTCCCCCTCGGTAACCTCATAAAACTCGTTGATACTGGGTGTGATTTCCAACTGGTAGTAGTTGTCTGACACCTTTGTCAACTTTGCTTTCTCAGTGTTTTCAGACCATTCGGCAATAACATATTGCCAGTTACTCGAACTGGTACTATTTTCAGTAATCAATCCGGTATGTGCATAAATATCTCCCTCATAATCCATAAGGGCTTTATTTCCCTGAGTAGCATCGAAGTATACCGTAACGACATTACCCGCTGTGGGAAACTCTGGCACGGTAGTTACTACCTGAGCGTGACCTAAAAAAAACAAAGAAAAAACAAAAACAACAACAAAAATTCCCTTTTTCATGAACATAATTCTTTATCCTTATAAAACAATTAATTTTTATGAATCAATATGATGGCCTGGTTGGGCTCCAGGGTAACCTCAACCAATCCATGATCCGCATGATAAAACACTGTTTTGTCGAATGCATCAACAAAATCACCTTTTCTATAAACAGGAATCTTTAGAATTTGTTGCTGATCAGATTTATTAAAGGCTGTAATCATTTCATTCGAATCATTATATCGGCTGTATGCCAGTGTACGGTTCGCATCGTCAACCAGAACAAAATCCAGCTTACCATACACCAATACGGGATGGTCTTTTCTAAGCTGAATTAACTTTTGATAAAAATTCAGTAAAGCGGTATCCTGTTTCACTTCATCTCTTTTCCTGGCTTTATTCATGGGATGTGTAGTTTCATCCTGATATTGAATATCAGACCATACCATGGGTTTGCGGGTACAGGGATCATCAGCACCCCACATTCCCACTTCGTCGCCATACCAGATATGCGGAGCTCCAATATAAGTATATTGATGCATTAACAACATCTTCTGGATTTTGCGCGTATGCTCATCCGGTTTATCAATTTTATAATCTGTATTTTCCCAGAGTTTGGTTTTATACTTATACCTACCATTGTTATATAGTGAAGTAGAAGTTCTTGGAGCATCATGGCTTGCTGTCAAATTCATCATGGCTTGCATATGATCCATACTAATTTGCTCAAATTCGTTATTTAATGCTTCTACAAACTCACTGGGGTTCATCGGTTCCGGAGCATCGGCAAAGAAATTCCTTGCAGGCCGGTACCAATGGTAATGCATTACGCCATCGAACATATCGCCTTGCAGGTAATAATGGGGCAGTAACAATTCATCGGGCCATGATTTCCACCAAATTTCTCCTACCAGGTATGCCTCAGGATTTACTGATTTAACAACCTGCCGGTATTCACGCCAAAATCCAACCGGCACTTTTTCTGCCACATCTAAACGATAACCATCTACTCCATCCGATGGATCTCCATCATTATTTGGGTCAAGCCATCGTTTCGTAATATTAAAAATATGTTGTTTAACGGATTCACTATGAAGGTTCCCCTTTAAAGGGATCTCCTCGTGTGTGCCAATAATATCTTTTTTAATTTCGGGCATAATCTGAACGCCTGCCCAACCGCTATATTCAAATTCATTTTCTTCTGTTGCCGGATCATCAAAACTTTCTATTTCGTACCAATCAGCAAATTCCGAATCTCTTCCATTTTCCATTACATCTTTAAATGCCCAAAATTCTTTCCCGGTATGATTCCACGAGTAATCCAAAATAACTTTAATTCCTCTTTTATGGCACTCTTCAATTACTTTTAAGAATAATTTATCGGCATGCGTCCATTTCCATGTTGTAGGATCGACAGGGTTCTCACTTTCAATAATTTTTATATCTTCTTGTGGATTTGGCCCAAAATTACGATCGATATGCCGCCAATGCCGGGGGTCATATTTATGTAAAGAGGGAGAATCATTTAAGGGATTGAAATAAATCGCATTTATGCCCAGGGATTCCAGGTAATCCAATTTATCCAGCACTCCCTGCAAATCGCCACCATATCGTCGGAGTTGTAAATTATTCCATTGATCCGGTAATGGGGACTGTTTAAAATACTCGTCCGGAGAATACCAGTCGCTGTTCCATGGTGTAATTTTCCAGTTTCCCGGGATACTATCGGGGTAAGTACCTACAATATCATGGGCCGTAGGGTCGTTGGAAGGATCTCCGTTTCTAAACCGTTCGACAAAAATCTGGTACCATACGGCTTCCTTACTCCATTGAGGAACATGGTTTTCGGACTGACTTTCATCCGGCGTAGTTTTAGGATTCTGGCTACATGAAAAAAAAATTCCCGCAACCATAAACAAAGGAATGATCAATTTAAATTTCATAGCACTTGCTTGTTGGGAAAAAAGCCCGCCATCAGGCGGGCTTTACTTAAAGATTTATATTATAAATTTGTAATTGAGCCAGCGCCGGTACGGAAATTTAATTCAACCGTATTAGAACCTGCTGGAACATTAACTCTTTCCTGGTCGGGTCCATTGCCTCTGAATTCAATTACATTTTCCAATACCATAAATTCAGACTGCCACCAGTCGGTGAAATAGGAATGCCAGGCATACATCCTAATCTCATCGGCGGCTAGATCTTTGGTAATAGTAATAACTTCATTGGGGTTATCTACATTAAATTTGGCATCCGGATTTGCAGTATCCCAGCTACCCACGGTATTACCGATCAAGTAAACTTCGGGTTCTACAACAGATATCAGATTATTTTCCAGATCAACCACCACCATATAGTAACCTGCGGTACCTGGAACAGGTATATTGAATCCACCAATAGAATATTCACTACTTACCTCTTCTGTAGCAGCACCAAAGTCATTCCCCCATGCTTTTTCAGGAGCAATTTTAAATGCTCCGGTTTCGTTCATCCAAACAATTTTCCAAAACAATTCGGGATGACTATAGACAGGAATCATGGGTAAATCGGTATTTGTCCATTCCCAGTCACCAACACCATCACCAATCATATACAGTTCGGTGGGGAGGGTTGGGATTTCGGTAAAAGTATAAATCCCTTGTTTCAGGTCAACTTTAATTTCCCAGGTTTTATCACCCCCATCAAAGGAAATATCTCCATTTACATTTTTGGGTCCGATGATTCCTGAGTTTCCTGATTCCTGGATATTGGCCCATTCAAGGTCACCCCAATCCTGCTGACCGATAAACTTAAACATTGCACCATCTTTCAATGGTTTTTCAATGGTATAAACACCTTCTTCAACCCTGGTAAATACAGGAGCATTTAAGGCATCCCATACTCCGTCGGTGGAATTATAATCACCTACTAAATAAATGGCAGAATAATCATAGGTGTATGTTTCAGCACCGGCAACATGCTCAGTAATGTTTAAGCTGCTCACAAGGTAATCCGCCTCAATGCGATACCATCCGGTAGTTCCTGTGAATAGGAAGTTATGATCTTCATCACCGGCTTTTTCCACATTATCGCTAAGGGTGATTAAGCTTCCTGCATTGTAGGTATTATCATCTGTATTCTGTGCTTTCAGGAAGCGGAACTTTTTGTCATTTTCCAGATAGGCATACTTAATAAACTTACCGTCATCTTTTAACATCGCCAGGGAAGTATCAGCTCCCCATCCTACAGCCGTTGCATCTCCAAAGATATAGAGTTCATCCGGTACGGCAATATCCTTATAGGTTGTAACGGTAAAAGGATAAACATCAGAATATACTGAATCTAAATCAGGATGAACAAAAGCCTTCACCCTGAGTTCAAGATCAATGGTATCCAACGGGCTAAATCCATTTTCGAGTAATTTAGCGTTCAAATTTCCTACTGTAATTACAATACTAGTATCAGTAGTGGTACTCGATTCAATTTCAAATAATGAGGCAAAATTATTTCCTTGTTCATCCATTTGAATAGCATAATGCGTTACAAGACCCTGCTCTTCGTATAAAACAGCTGGGTTCCATGTCAAGGTATCCCAAGCCATACTTTCATTTTGTTTTAAAAGTACAGCATTTTGATTATCTATCGTATCGATCAAAACCGGTCCTGCATTATCAAAATTTTGTGGTACAGGAGGATTATCAAAATCATCCTCCGCGCACGAATAAATCAATGCAGCCATAATTATGATCAATAAATATTTTATTTTATTCATTTTTTTAAAAATTTTTAGTTTTTAATTAATTCGTAGGTATATTTCTCAGGATTGCTTAAATCGAGGTATACGGTATAATTCCCTGCTTCAGGTACAGCAATATTTTTGCCACCCTCTTCAAGAATTCCATCCCCTTCATCATCTCCGAGGTTAATGCCCCAGTCATCATTGGCTCTGAATTTAATTCCGGTTTCGGCAAGGTCTCCACTTTGGGTAAGATCCAGGGTCCCTTTCAACCTACCGGATTCAGCATCCCATTCCATATCGGTATCGTTATCCCAACCACCGGGAGTACATGATCCAATAAGTCCCCAATTACGCAGTTCATTGGTAATAGTTTCTGCTAGGGTATCCACGATCATCCAGTACATTCCTTCCGTGTCATTGGTTAAGTTAGGTCCGTCCGCTGTAATAGTTCCCTCTGTTGCTCCAGCACCAAAATAGGTTTCAGGAGTTTTATTTAACAAATACTCAGCATTTGCTGTTAAATAAATATAACCAACATACTCTTCATCTTCATTTAATGAATAAAGAATTGGCGCAGAAGAGAAATCCCATTCAACCAGCTGGTGAGTACCGGTAACATAAATTTTAGGTTTACCCGCATCATAGGGAGTTAAATAAAAAGGAATTGCATCAGAATAAAGGGTACTAACATGTTCAGATACCTCGGCTTTTACACGAATTTCAACATTAGCTATTACCAAAGGAGGATAATAATTATCTGGCATGTTATACATCTTCGTATTGATCTCTTCAACCAAAATAGATAATTCAGTTTTGCTAGATGCATTAATCTCAAGTGGATTTGCAAAATCATTACCCAACATATCTATTTGAATAGTATAACTGGTAGCCAATGATTGTCCATAATCGGCCTTAGACCATGTTAGCTCTACCCATTCAGCTTTTAGAGAATCTACATCAGTAGTATCTTTAACTAAAACGAAGGATTGGTCAGCAGTGATACCGGAAAGTACCGGAGCAACAAAGCTACTTTCTTCAATCTTAGTTAAATCATCATCTTTTTCGCAAGCCATAAAGGCAAATGCAAAAATTGAAATAAGCGTTATATATTTAAGAATCTTCATAATTCGTTTCTGTTTAAATTATTAATAACCAGGATTTTGAACCAGATTAGGATTTGCACTTAAATCAGATGCTGGTATAGGGAAAAGTTTGTATTTATCATCGGTTGCAGTACCTTCTTTAACTCTTCCTTTCCAGGGCCACAGATAATCATCTCCGGTAAATTTACCAAACCGGATTAAATCTGTTCTACGGTGTGCTTCCCAATATAACTCTCGAGCACGTTCATCGAGAATAAAATCAAGCGTAAGCTGATTTAATGAAATTTCTCCTGAATCATCGCCGTATGCTCTGAATCTTAAATCATTGATATAGGTGCATGCTTGATTTAGGTCTCCACCCGATCCGCCTCTTAAAACCGCTTCGGCATACATTAAATAGATATCGGCTAATCTGAAAACAGGCCAATCGGTATCTGTCCATTCATCACTAGATGCTTGTGCACCGGTAGAGGTTACATTTTTGAATTTCACTAAACCATATCCTTGTTCGAAGATACCAATATCATCAATCTCAAGAGTATGGTCACCAATATAAACCATAGCTTCCCATGTTTCATTAGCATCACTAGCATCCTGAAATGTTCTTGCTCTTGAATCATTGTTCAGGGTAAACTTTTCAATTAATGCTTTGGTTGTTCTCAAACCTCCCCATCCTGCTGATACGCCATAGTTATCGAGCAAGTTGGTCATTGTACCGCCAATGGCTGCATGAACCAGATAGTTCGTACCACCATAAGATTTTGTGGCGACTCCATCGTGACGTATAGCAAAAATAATTTCATTGGTTTGGGTATGATTATCGGCTAAAAACAAATGCGAATAGTTTGGTGATAATGAATAACCAGCATCAAATATTGAATCGCAATAAGTAATACATTCGGTATATTTTGGTTCACCAATATAAACTTCGGCATTTAAATATAATTTAGCCAGCAATGCCCATGCTGCTGCTTTATCTGCTCTTCCATAATCAGCCATTCCGGGCTCACTCATCATATCTTTAATTTCAAGAAGTTCAGATTCAATATATTCAAACAAATCCTTCCTGTTTGTTTGTTCCGGAAAAAAAGCTCCCGGTTCATCGTCCTCGGTAACAAAAGGAGGGTTAGCGAAAAAATCCATGGCATACCAATAAGATAATGCTCTTAAAAAACGAGCTTCAGCTGCATGAACTTTATACTCATCCATTCCTTCTATTCTTCGAACAAACTCGTTACATATTGCTACTTCAAACATAATTCGGTTATATAAGCCAGCAATGAAAACATCAGAGGCAGACCAGGTATGGTAATGAAAATCTTTAATTGTTTTATCATTCCATCCAACCACAGCTTCATCCGTAGTTAGTTCTTGTGCCATCCATACCTGACGTAAGTAGTGTGACTCACCTTCGTCACCTGTAAGTACATCGGGCACTCCGGCAGGTCCTTGTTGTCCTGTAACTGAAAAACCTGCATAACATTTAGCCAAAAGTTGCAAATAAGCAGTATCACTGGTGAATACATTGTTTGGAGTTAATACATCCTTATCCAGTGGTTCAGTATTCAGATCGTCGATACAAGATACAACAAGCAGGGATGTAATGATCATCATCCCGAAAAATATTACTTTTTTAAATTTTATATTCATGATTATACGTTTTTTGTATTTTTAAAATCTTGCACTTATACCTAAAAGATAAATTCTGGGCCTTGGATAAATGTTATTATCAATTCCACTCTGGATTTCAGGATCAAGACCATCGTATTTAGTTATAGTTAATGCATTCTGGACGGTGGCATAGATTCTGAGACCAATCCCGATATTATTTAAAACCGGATTAATAAGATCATCCAGGGTGTAACCTATGGTGATATTATCCAATTTTAAGAATGATGCATTATGTAAGTAGTAATCAGAACTTGGTTGCATTGAAACAAATCCTGTATTATAGATATCGGTAGTTAAGTTACCCAGGTAATCGTTGGTAAAAATATTGTCGTATCGAGCATTATCTGAATTAACATTATCGTAAACATAGTTGTTAAAATGCGCTCGAGCATTTAAGCTAAAGTCAAAATTTTTATATTCTACCCGGGTAGAGAATCCCAGCATCATATTCGGTGCTGGATTTTCAGCGAAATATTTATCCTCATCATTAATAATACCATCTTCATTGCGGTCAACATATAGACCTTCGATTGGATCTCCATTGGCATCATAAACCTGCTCATACACAAAGAACGTATTTACTGCATGACCTACCACATGTTTTTGGATGGTATTTCCGGTAGCACCATTAATTCCACCCACATCTACCCCTTTATAATTAGGGTCATCAAATTTTGTTAACTTGGTAATTTCATTATCATTATAACTAAAATTGGTTCCAATACTCCAGAACAGATCTTCCTTATCATAGGCAACCGCATCTAACGATAATTCAAAACCTGTATTTTCCAGGTTCCCAACATTAGTTGTTAATTTATCGGCAAAATTAGTTCCAATTGCCACAGGAATGTTATTTAGCAAATCCTCGGTTTCTCTTTTATAAACTTCTAAGGAACCATTCAATCTACTATTAAAGAATCCAAAATCGAGACCAACATTATAGGTTGTAGTGGTTTCCCATTTAATATTAGGATCATAAGCACTCGGTTTAATAGTATAAAAAGCATGGTCTGCAAAAGAATACATTGCATTTTGGTCACTCATTATAAATAGAGGCATGTAAGAATAATAATCAAACCCAATATCTTGTTGACCAGTTTGTCCGTATCCTAAACGAAGTTTTAAATCACTAAATACATTTAGATCCTTAATAAAATCTTCTTCGAATAAACGCCATGCTAATGCCAAAGAAGGGAATAACCCCCATCTATTATCTTCAGAAAATCTGGAAGACCCATCATCTCTAAGGGTAAATGTTAACAAATATTTCTCTTTAAAAGTATAATTCAATCGTCCAAAAAATGATACCAGATAATATTCCTTTTCTCCCTGAATATTTTTTTGTTCTCCATCCTTGAATAAGATATCATCTTCGTTTGCATCCCAAAAATGTTACCATGAATAACCACCCATAACATCAATTTTACTATCGATACCGGGCAATTCTTTATTATAGTTTAAATAAAAATCAAGCAGTTCATTCTTTTTCTCCTGCGTGTAATGTTTATTTATTTCAGTTCTCCCGTAAGTATACCATGATGCTCTAGGATCAATATCTTTATCACCTTGTGCATCGGAATAATCATATCCTAATTTAAAATTGGCTTTTAATTCAGGTAAAAAATGAAATTTATATTCTAATTGAATATCACCAATATATCGATTAACGTTCGATTTGTCGTAAGTATAATCCAGCTGGGCCATCGGATTGATAGTTGCCAGGTTATTGGGCATATTGGAAGTATTTAACCAGGTAAAATATCCACCATACAAACCCACATTATTATACTTCGGTTGGGTTGGATCCATACGGACAGCACCTCCGATAGCTCCCTGATCGGCAAAACGATTTTCGATATGAGAATATTTTAATCCCACATTCACTTTTAAATAATCGTCAAAAAAGCTGGGTGAAAGTCTGAGATTACCGGTAGCTCTTTCATTGTTACTGGTTTTCAGGATACCATCCTTGTTGGAATAACTTCCTGATACGCGGTAAGGAATATTAAAGGCAGAACCGGAAATTCCCAGGTTGTGCTCCTGTCCGATGGCGGTTTTATAAATCGCATCCTGCCAGTCGGTATTTGCATTTCCCAGCTTATCTGCTGCTCCGTCAGAAATAATCCCATCATTATCCAATTGGGTTACTAAATCTCTGTACTCATCAGCAGAAAGCACATCAACGGTTTTTTTAATTTCACTAATGGACATATTGGAGGAATAGTCGATAGAGATTTCAGCTCCTTCAGTACCTTTTTTTGTAGTGATCAAAATTACACCATTGGATGCTCTGGAACCATAAATAGCAGTAGCCGAAGCATCTTTTAAAACCGTAAAGGTTTCAATTTCATTCGGATTAATGGAGTTAAGCACATTGCTCATACCTGCAATAGTAGTATTATCTACAGGAATTCCATCGATAACGATCAATGGACATTGCTTGCGGTAAGGGATGATCCTCCACGAATGCGAATCGTAGAGTTACTTCCAGGAGCTCCTCCATCAGAGATAATGGAAACACCGGCAACTTTACCGGTTAATAACTCCTGGGGTGAGGTAATAGACCCCTGATTAAAATCTTTGGCAGAAACCGTTGAAATAGCTCCGGTGGCATCGTCCTTGCGGACCTGTCCATAACCAATTACAACAATCTCCTCCAAAAGCTCAGGTTGTGGTTCTAAGGCAATATTAATTACTGTTCTATTGCCTATTTCCACCTCTTGTGTGGCATAACCAATATAAGAAAACAATAAAACAGCATTTTCTGGTACCGTAATCGAATAATTGCCATCAACATCCGTAATTGTACCAATTCCTGTATTTTTCGCCTGAATATTAACTCCAGGTAGAGTTGTTCCCTCATCAGCATCCGTAACGGTACCTGTTACCGTAATCTGAGATAAAACAACGCCAGGAATAAGAATTTTAAGTAATGTTAAAATTAACGTTAAACGAATCTTTTCCATGTTTTTGTATTTATAGGATTAAAGTTAAATTTTTATTGTTAAAATTACAAAAACACTCTACCAAAATCAACCACATCTCAGTTATCATCAAATATTTAGAGAGGTATAAAAGTTGCGTACATAGTATTTCAAACGTTTGCGAAATGAATTTAAAGGAGGGTAAACTTTTATAATATATTTTTATTTTTATAAAGTTTTTCTTAAATTTTCATTAAAATGTTTGAGAATTGGATTAGTTTTCCGTTCTTCATAACAAAAATTTAACATATTGTTCAACCATGAAAGGCCATCAGGTAACGATAAAAGATATTGCAAAAATTCTACATATTTCACCCTCTACGGTTTCCAGAGCGTTAAAAGATCATCCGGATATTAATCCTCAAACCAAAAAGAATGTAAAGGATTTAGCCGAAAAACTGAACTACAAACCCAATAAAGTTGCTTTAAGCCTTCTACAACAAGAAAGTAAAATAATTGGTGTGATTATCCCTGAAATTATTCACTATTTCTTTTCAACCGTAATAAGTGGTATCGAAAAAGTGGCTAACGAAGCTGGTTATCATATCATTATTGCTCAATCGAATGAATCGTATTACAAAGAAGTAGAAAATGTACAAGCTTTGCTTTCCAGCAATATTGACGGTTTTATTATCTCAATGGCCAAAACGACCATGCAATTCGATCATTTTAAAAACATCGAAGAAATTGGTGTTCCCATGGTATTCTTTGATCGTTCGTGTGATGTAGTCAACGCCGATAGAGTAATTGTGGATGATTATGATGGCGCTTATAAAGCAACCAAACATTTAATTGATAATGGATGTAAAAATATCATTCACCTGGCGGGCCCATTAAATCTGGATATTGGAAAAAAAAGAAAAGAAGGTTATCTTGCTGCACTTAACGAATCGAACTTGCCCATTCACGATTACTCAATACAGATATGTGATACTAAGGAACATGCTTTCCAATTAATTCCGGAACTATTACGACGACAACCTACTATTGACGGAATTTTTGCCGTAAATGACCTTACTGCTGTTGGAGCCATAAAAGCTATAAAATCTATCCATAAAGATGTTCCTAACGACTTTCTGGTAGTGGGATTTACAAATTCCTTTATATCTCAAATATCAGAACCCGAACTTACGACTGTAGATCAGCAAGGGTTTGAAATGGGACAAAATGCAGCAAGATTATTACTCAAAAGAATCCAAAGTAATGAGAATTACGGCCCGGTGACCACCATTTTAAATACTGAACTGGTGGAAAGAAAATCGAGTAGAAAGAGATAAAAACAAAAAAGACTTCTTTTGGTAACAAGAAATTTCAACGCATCTTTTTATACTAATATTATAATTTTATTGCAGTTTCATAACCGTCTCTAATTGCATCCTGCGCATTGCCAATTTTTTTTGCATCTCCAATTATATGCATTGGCACCACATTTTCTAATTCATTTTTTAAAGGATTAAAACTTTTCATCCCTGTTGAAACAACAATAAGGTCAATATCATTAAATTGAATAGCGTTGCCATTCTTCTTCGCATATACTGTTCTTCCGTCAATCTTTTCTATGAAGGTATGATCACTGAACTGAGTTCCTTTCTCTTTCATCATTTTTAAAGAAAGCGTTTTAGCAATCATTTCCATATCTTCACCAAAATCGGTTGTTCTTTTAACAATGATCACTTTATTATTTCGGGGAATTAATGCGGTGGCAATATCAACTCCTATTAACCCACCACCGATGATCAATATTTTTTTATTTTCAGGTAAATTCTCATTAAGTAGGATATTTGCACAATAGAATTTTTTTAAACCAGGGATATCAGGAGTTGCCGGTTTAGATCCTGTGGCAATCACAACGTCATCATATTGATCCATTAAATCTGATTTAGCCGCTTCTTTACGAATAATATTTATGCCATTGCTCTCTATTTCTTTAATAAAATATGGAACTAAAGCATTCATTGATTTTTTATATGGAGTAAGTGGTGCCAGATTAAATTGTCCACCTAAATAATCTTTTTCATAAAGGTCTACATCATGTCCTCTTTGTTTTAATATTAAGGCAGCCTCCATTCCGGACAACCCTCCTCCAACTACAGCAACATGCTTTATTTTATCTGATTTTGTAACAGGTTCTTTCTCTTTACCAACTTCAGGATTAACCAGGCATTGAAGTCCCTGTCCTGACTTAACACCACCTAAACAACCTTCCGCACATGCAAGGCAAGGACGGTAATTCCCTTGAACCTTTAATAATATCTTGCCAATAAAATCAGGATCTGCAACAAGAGCTCTGCCAACAGCAATATAATCAGCATTATAATTTTCTTGAAGATTTTCCACATCTTCTTTTGTATTGATTTGTCCGACAAATATCGTAGGAATATCTACTTCTTCTTTAATTTTTTGAGCGAGTTCCCATGTTTTTCCCTTTGGAATAAACATATGCTGAAAAAACCAGGGTGGAGTATTACAAACTGTTCCAGCAGAAACATGAATAGCTTCAATAGATTTGTTTTTCAGTATTTTTGAAAATTTTATCATCTCGGAAAGATTTATTCCGTCAGGGATCATTTCATCACCACTAATTCTGACAATAACAGGTATATTCACTGCAGATTGAACAGCATCTAAAACAAGCAAAGGAAATTTTATTCTGTTTTCGAAGCTTCCGCCATATTGATCGGTTCGATCATTTACCTTTTGAGAAATAAACTGTGCCATTAGGTACCCATGCCCAAACTGAAGTTCAATGATATCGAAACCCGTTTTTTCGGCACGTACTGAAGCGTTTTTAAATAATTCCACAACATATTGAATATTATCTTCAGACATTTTTTGAGGAATCGCCCCTCCATTTTCACATGCTTTGTTAGTAGAAGAAAAATAAATATTACCAGGGATTTGAGGATTTGCCATTCTTCCCGGATGATTCAGGTGTGCAATAACTTTAGCACCATTAGCATGAATTGTTTTGGTAAGCTCTTTTAATCCATCCAGTTTGGCATCATTATCAATCCCTAATTGGGTTGGCAATTCTCTTAATTCTGATTCCATGTACAGCGGTTCTACAGTTACTGCACCCAAATATTTACTCCTGTCGTTAT
>JAYEKP010000244.1:0-6822 GCA_034661075.1 Bacteroidota bacterium | reverse complement strand
TATTGTAAAATTCTCATTAAATGTAACTACAAAAGTTGCAGTAGGATATCCCCAATAACCTTCAATGATAACATCATAAGGTTCCTCTGTTGCTTCATTTTCAGAAATAGTTACTGCATATGGACCCCAATCAAGCGTTGAACTATCAGCATTTGAATAATCAGTACAACTATAATCTCCCAAAAAGTTTTCAAAAATAACACCTAATTGGGTTGCTGGATCCGTTTCTACTCTGAACCAGATACCTTCCAGGTAACCACCAAATACTCCTGAGACAACTTCAGCTGCAAGATTACCGGTATAATCAGCAAAGGCTCCTTCTTCGTATGAAATAAAGCAATAATCAGCATAAGGTAAAATACCCCAGTTAATGGTTACTACATTGCCCGAGATAGAAATACTATCTTCAGGTACCACTTCATTTATTGCTCCAAAATAGGAAGAAAAAACTACCTCTTTGGTATTATCATACTCAACATTCTCACTAAAGGTAAGAACAATGGGTTGATCACTGGCAACCGATGGATTTTGACCTGCTGGAGCATAACTTACTAACACAGGATTTACAAAATCCTCTGTCCGAACTGCTTTGGTACTGATGATTTCTGAAAATACGCCATCCAGGTTTTGACCTACACCATATACTATATATTCAGTGTAAGGCTCTAATCCATCGTAAGTAATAGTTCCCTGAGCATCACCTTCATCATGTTTGTAATAATAATAATTGTCAGTGTCTCTTCCTTTCATATTAACCAAGGTAGGAGTGTCAACAGATGCCGGTAAAACAGCAAGGGTAACACGTCCTGCCATATCCATGTTATATGAAACGGTAATAGCAGAGTCGGTATTGCTATCGATCGTTAGCGTTAGTCCTGGTGCATCAGCCACAGGAACGCTGCTATACTCTTCGAATGCCTCATTCTCGCAACTTGCTAAAAAAGCAAGTGCAATGAAGAATCCTACTAATTTTAATATATTATTTTTCATACTTTTTTTTTTATATATATTATAATATCTCACTTAATTGATATTAGAGAATTAATTAACTAAAAATTAATTCTTTGTCCAGGTCATTCCAGGATAAATTGCATCCCAAGGACCTTCATCGTCAGCTACGTAGATTCCGTCTTCAAATGTCAACACCTGACCATCTTCAGATAATGTTGCTGTAACATTACCACTTTCGTTAATTAACAAGTCAGCAGTTAGTCCAAATAGTGTAATGGGATATTCACCCTGATACTCGTAAGCACAAGTTTGCCCTATTGGGAATTGTACCTCTGTTTTTTCCTCATTAACAACACCATAAAATCTGGTATCATAATTTGGATATGTAAATCCATACTCAGGGAATCCATAAACTATATTCTGAATCCATAATACAGTCACATCTTCAGGGTCTTTTTCAATGGTTACCGTCCAGGTAACTCCATCACCAAAATAGTAAGAGTCAGCCAGTGCGCTCCAATCACCAAGGAATGCAGCTAATGGATGATCTAAGTCGAGGATTTTAACCGTACACATATTTTGAGCACTTGGCCTTACTGTTCCATCTTCAGAAAGTTGAATCTGGAATGTAAGATCACCGGTAAAAACACCCGGATTATCCATGATATTAACCACGATATTTTGGGTGCGGTTTTCGGCATCAAACGTCAATGTTTTACTCTCATCTTCGATGGTAAAGTTCACCCCTTCTTCAGCAGTGCCATCAATAATAGAGTAAGTAACAGTTCCCGACATCCCTGAAACAGAAGCTAACGTAACAGGTATGCTTAGAGTTCCGCCGTCCTCAGCAACAGATGCAGCTGTAGTTTCAAAAGCTACAAACGCATCGCCATCGGAAAATTCCGGGACTTCATTTAAATCATTGCAAGATGCTATGATTGCGAACACTCCTATCATTAAAAATTTAAATATATTTCTCATTGCTTTTTTCATTTTAGTAACCGGTATTTTGAACTAAATTTTCATTCACATCAAGTTCCCTTTTAGGAATTGGTAATGCCCACTTGTAACTGTCGGCAGCAAGAGATTGATCAGGCCGGTCAGAAATGCTGGAAGCTCTGTTTGTTCGAGCATAATCGAACCATAAATGGCCTTCAAAAGCCAACTCAAGACGTCTCTCGATGAAAACCCCATCAGCTCCAACTGAACTTAAAGGAGCAGCATTACGCATAGCCCGAATTGCATTTATATCCTCTAGTGCTGTAACGCCAGTAACAGATGCACCATTCACAATGGCTTCGGCCCTGTTCAGATACATTTCTGAAAGGCGCAATACAACTACGTTATTAACGTCGGGTGTAGCAATCTCTTTTCCGGGATATTTTGTGGTCCAGAAAGAGCCTGAAACATTACCCGGGTCCGTTGTAAACATTGTACCTCGTACATCACCTGCATCGTATAATGCAATTAGATCTTCGTGCGCAGCACAATCGGCATACCCTTCAGGATCAGTCATATAAGCAGGACCTCCCCAATATTCGTCGTAAGAGTTAGCAGTAGCACCATATACTTCAAAAATAACTTCACTACCACCAATATCATTACCCCAAACATCCGGGTACTCATCAGCAGTCCATAAACTATAGTTAGGATTGTCGATCACTTTGGTAGCATACTCAGCTGCTAATTGCCATTGCTCTGAATATAAATACGCACGGCTTAACAGCGCCCGAATAGCAGGTAAAGTAGCAACAGCTTTAGAATCAGTCACTCCGGATCGTACATAGTCTGGATCAATTAGTGATTCCGCATCTTTTAGATCGGTAATAATCTGTTCATAAACCTCCGCAACAGTATTCCTTGCGGGTTGTTCAGTTGCTGTTTCATCGGTTTTTAAAATGATCGGAACACCCGGTGCATCCGGGTTTTTCGTATATGCCGGAGCATATAAACGAACCATATCAAAATGCGCCAATGCTCTTAAGAAAAGACTTTCAGCTTTTAAATTATTCAAATCCTGAGTTGTAACACCATCTACATCTTTTCCTTCAAGATTATGCATGACATTATTTACAGCGGATATTACATAATAAGCATACCCCCATAAACCAGAAGTAGCATTGGATGAGTAAGTCAAATCACGAGCGGTAGTCATACGTCCCGATGTAAAATCGGTGTTACTAGGAATTGTTGCATTTCCTGCACGCATTTCTGCATCAAGTACATAAAAAGCACCATACCAGGTACCATCTGCTAACGGAGAATAAGCACCTGCAACAACGTTATTTAATCCGTTGTATGTCGATAATGTTATTTCTGAACTTTGTGATAGTCTGGGTTGTTCTACAAGATAATCTTCACATCCCATGAGAACTGCAGAAATAACAAATACTATAAATATTATTTTTTTCATTTCTTTTAATTTTTAAGATTTAAAAGGAAAGTTCTATTCCGCCAACAAAAGTTTTTGTCATTGGATATACACCATAGCCCATTCCAGTTACACCACGTTCGGGATCCCAAAAATCAACATCGTGGAACGTGTAAAGATTCAAGGCTCTTGCATATATTTTTAAATTAGATACTTTTATCATATCACTATATTTCTTAGGTAGAGTATAAGACAGAGTTATATCCTTAATACGGCAATAACTACCATCTTCTAACCATCGATCATTGTAGAAATAGTAAGAATTACTTGTATTTCCAGCAATAGGTTTTGGGTCAACGCCAGTATCACCTGGTTCTTTCCAATAGTTTAAGGCGCTGGCTTTTTGGTTCATCGACATTTGGCTTCCATCACTACTTATATAGCGATTTTCAATAATCATCACATCGTTACCTTGTTTAAATTCAAGATAAACGGACAGATTGAATCCTTTCCAGTTTACTGCGGTATTAAAACCTCCTGTAAATTTAGGTTCAGGAGTACCTGCATAAATCCAGGCTGCATCATTATAATTATTGGTTAAAGTTCCATCCTCCATTCTCCATAATGCTTCACCATTCGAAGGATTAACTCCGTAATAATCTTTTAAATAAAAAGTTAGGAATTCTCTACCAACAACATGTCGAAGTCGTGAATCACCAGCATAAGCCATCTCTTCAACATCTGCCAGATCCAACACTTCAGATTTATTATAAGCAAGGTTAAAGCCAGCAGTCCAGCTTAAATCATTCTGTTCAACAACAACTCCATTTAACTGTAACTCAACTCCATTGTTTTGGAGTGACCCAATATTCATAAAGTTTGAAGAAAAACCAGAAGTTTGTGGTACTTGTTTATTTAACAGCATATCTTCTGTTTTTCTACTATAAACATCAATACTACCATCTATTCTACCTTTTAAGAAACCAAAATCAAGACCCGCATTCCAGGTTTTATTTAACTCCCATGAAAGCATTGGATTGGGTGGTGTATTTGGTAACATTCCGGTAGCTCCATTATAAGCAGTTGATGCGTATACACCATAAGCTCTATAAGCAGCGATGTTATTATTTCCGTTCACCCCATAACTGGCACGAAGTTTAAGAATATCAAGAAAATCAAAACCTTCCATGAAGCTTTCTTTATTAATATTCCAGGATCCTCCTACGGACCAGAAGGTACCCCACTGATTCTCTTCTCCAAATAAGGAACTACCATCTTCACGAATAGATGCTTGTAAATAGTATTTCCCTTTATAGTTATAATCTAATATACCAAAGAAAGATTGCATGGTACGAGTATTATAGCTATAACCTCCCTCATCAGCAGCAGCAGTTGATGTATTTGGATAAGGTATTTGAGGATCTACTCCAGGAGAATAAATATAATAAGAATTATACGTTCTTCTCATGGCTTCCTGACCTGCTAACAAACGTACCATATGATCTTCATTAAAAACATCATCGTACGTAATAGTGTTCGATGTAGTAAGCTGGATATATTGTGTTGTAGATGATTGAAGAGTACCATCTGTGGCACTATAATCAGCTTCAGGACTCCAGTAACGACGACCTTCACCAAAAGTTGTTTCGATCGCATTATTTGATTTAATCTCAACCTGCTCAATAGGATTCCAGGCAAGGAAATAAGAACCTAAGGCACGATACTGCTTTTCCCACTGATCATCATACAAAGCAGTGGATCTTGGGTTAGTATTAGAATTTTCAGGAATATTAAGGTTATGAGAACCATCCTCAGTATAAGCTCTGGTCCAAGGTTGAATAGTCAAGCCGGCGAAAGCCGGGTTTACATAATACAAACTTTGCATCGCCACATCATTAGATTCTGTATAGGCCATGTTAAAGCGTGCACCACTTTTTAATTTATCGGTTAAATTATAATCCGCATTAACACGTACCGTAATTTTTTCAAAATCAATACCGTAAAATACACCTTGGTTATCATGATATGCTAATGATGTGTAATAAGTACCTTTATCATTACCTCCGGATGCACTAAGTCGATACTCTTGCATTTTACCCATACGTGTAAAATGATCCATCCAGTTTGTTTGAGGTCCTTCTAGTAAAGTATTGGGGCGATAATATTTTCCATTGGGATCATCAGGATCTAATCCTGCATTATAAATGGCGTCTCTCTGATAACTAAGAAGTTCCTGGCCATTCATTACACGAAAATCATTATCATTCGCTAAGGTTGAATAACCAAACTTACCGCTTACCTGAAAATTGGCCTGACCAGCTTTACCGTTTTTGGTTGTAACCAAAATTACACCATTGGCAGCACGCGAACCATAAACAGACGCTGCAGCAGCATCTTTCAATACCGTAATAGACTCAATGTCATTTGGGTTAATGGCAGACATTGCATTACCAGTATTGGTAAAATATGTTTGGTCACCCTGCATTACAGGAATTCCATCAATTACCCAAAGTGGTTCATTTCCTGCATTGATAGAAGATGTACCACGAATACGAATTTCAGAACTTGCACCAGGCTGTCCTGTAGAAGATGTAATTTGAACACCTGCTAATTTACCAGAAAGCATCTTATCAACAGATGTAACTGGAGCATCAGCCATTGTTTCACTTGAAACCTCAGAAAGAGATCCTGTTTTAGCTTCACGCTTTACAGTACCATAAGCCACAACAACAACCTCATCCATCGTAAGGACTTCAGCCTCTAAGGCAACATCAATTACAGTTCTACCTGCAATGGATTGTTCCTGAGCTTTCATACCAATAGCACTAAAGATTAAAGTTTCTGCACTACTGGGAACATTTAATGAGTAATTACCATCAATGTCAGTAGCAGTACCAATTGTAGAGTTGTTTTTAACTACAACTGACACACCAGGGATTGGTGAACCGTCTTCAGCACTGGTTACCGTTCCGGTTATTCTTGAAGTTTGAGCTTGAACTACAGAAAAACTCAAGAACAACAAACTTGCAAGAATAATACTAAGTTTTTTCATAGATAAAAATTTTAGGTTCATAAATAATTAAATAAATTTATTCATGTTGCTAAGATATAAAAAGTTTGAGAATAAAAAATAAAGAAATGCAATAAAACATCGTTTTTTGCGAGGGATTTGACAAAATTAACTGAGAATCAGAAAAAAAAATGGCAAAAAAAAAGAAAGCTGCTCAATCGAGCAGCCTCCTTTACATGTAACCGTTCAGTAGGTTATTTTATCTTTTCAATTTGAGGAACAATTCCGGTTGATTTTTCAAATCCATTGGAAATGGATTTACCTTCACCGGTTAAGATTTCAAAATCATCTACAAATAGTGCATATGCATCATAAGAAACACATCCGATCTCTACATGAATATTTTTACCTGCAAATGCAGATAAATCATACTCATAATTAGTCCAATCGGTTGGAACTTCTGCATAAGGAGTAGGAGTCATGATGGTTT
>JAYEKP010000243.1:0-31153 GCA_034661075.1 Bacteroidota bacterium | reverse complement strand
AATTATATTTAAAAACTATACAAAAAGAGCCTTGATTTCTCAAGGCTCTCTGTGGTGCCACTCGGAATCGAACCAAGGACACACGGATTTTCAGTCCGTTGCTCTACCAACTGAGCTATGGCACCATGTTGCTCAATTGCGAGTGCAAATATAAAGGAAAAATCGCTTTTACAAAATATTTTTACTCAATTTTTAGAAAATCTTTTATTCCATCATTTGTCTTAACATTTACATTTTTGATTCATAGTTTTTTATAATTTTGCAGCAGATAAAAAATAGCGATGGATTACGAGCGATATACACTGGAGAACGGAATACGAATGATACATTTACATTCAGATTCACCCGTTGGGCATTGTGGGCTGATTATTAATGCAGGCTCGCGTGACGAGGAGGAACACGAACATGGAATGGCACATTTTATTGAGCATGCCATTTTTAAAGGCACCCAAAAACGTAAAGCTTACCATATTCTTAGCCGCATTGATGATGTAGGTGGTGAAATAAACGCTTACACCAGTAAAGAAGATACCACCATTCATACCTCGTTTTTAAAAAACGATTACGAGCGTGCCATTGAACTTATGGCAGATATTACTTTTCATTCCATCTTTCCGGGTAAAGAAATTTCTCGCGAAAAAGAGGTGATTATCGAAGAGATTAAATCTTACCAGGACGACCCGGCAGAGCTTATTTTTGATGACTTTGAAGAGCTTATCTTTAAAAATCAACCGCTGGGAAAAAATATTTTGGGTAACCCAAAAGACTTACGCCGCTTTACCAAAGCGGACATTGAATCGTTTATTCAAAAAAATTACCATACCAACGAAATGGTGTTGTGCTCGGTTGGAAATATTCCTTTTTCCAAACTGATACGACTGGGCAATAAATATTTTGGTAGTATACCTCCAAATCCAAGAGTTAACCAACGAATAAAATTCGACAACTATACCCCCGAAATAAAATCCATTAAAAAAAGAACACACCAGGCACATTGTATCATAGGCAACATTGCCTACAATACCCACGATAAGAAAAAAATAGGCATGACCCTGCTGGATAATATTTTAGGTGGCCCCGGACTGAACTCAAGATTAAACTTACTTTTACGCGAAAAATACGGGTATGCTTACCATGTGGAATCCAATTATACAGCATATTCAGATACCGGGATTTTTGCTGTCTATTTTGGTACCGACAAAGAGAATCTTGAGAAAAGCATCAAACTGGTAAAAAAAGAATTTGCCCGGCTGCGTGAAAATAAACTGGGTGTAATGCAATTAAAAAAAGCCAAACGCCAGCTGTTTGGACAAATTGCCATTAATGCCGATAACAATGCCAACCTGTTGCTGGCAATAGGCAAAAGTTATTTATTATTTAACAAAGTGGATCAGCTGGACGATATCCGCCGAAAGATTGAAGCGATTACGGTGGAAGATATCCAGGAAATAGCCAATGAGGTGCTGAATGAAAGTAAATTATCCATGTTGATTTATCAATAAAAATGCCTAAATTGACTAAAATGCCTGGAACATTTAAAATTCTACTCCCATGTCCGATTTCTTTTTCAATATAGAACAATTTATCTTAGAACACTCCGATCCGGAGGATCCGCTTTTAGCAGAATTGAACCGCGAAACCAATTTAAAGGTTTTACGCCCACGCATGTTGTCAGGACATTTGCAAGGGAAAATACTGGAAATGATGAGCAAAATGATCCGGCCTCAAAAAATTCTTGAAATAGGCACTTATACTGGTTATTCGGCCATTTGTTTAGCGAAAGGATTGCAAAAAAACGGGGTACTTCATACAATTGAAATTAATGATGAGCTGGAACATTATATCCGTAAATACCTTCAAAAAGCCGGACTGGAGAACATCGTAAAACTGCATATTGGTAATGCACTGGAAATTATCCCTAATCTGGTAGAAACTTTTGATTTAGTTTTTATCGATGGAGATAAACGGCAATATTCAGATTATTATCACACCCTATTTGATTACGTAAAACCCGGCGGGTTTATTTTAGCCGATAATGTACTATGGAGCGGAAAGGTGATTGAGTTAGAATCGCCTGATGATGAATATACCAAAGGAATTTTTGCATTTAACGAATTAATTGCAAAAGACACCCGTGTTGAAAAAGTTATTATCCCCTTACGGGACGGATTGACATTGATTAGGAAGAAAGGGGAAAAACACTTTTAACCATTGTATAATACAAAATCCTGGCAAACCCTATAATACAAGATACATCAATAATCAAGACCAGAGATAAATTTTTAAATCTCCCATTTAGCTTCTTTTCACTGATAACTTTTATATTTCTTTTTCATCTCCTTTACCCATGGCTTTCCTTGGATCTGTCTTATCATCATCCATTTTACAGGCCATTAAACCGGCTCTTTTAATCAGGTAATAAGTAAGACCAAGCGCAACAATCAAAACACCTATCCCAATAATCTTGTCACCACTCATATTCTCTGTTTTCAGAGCAATTACTTTTCGTGCCAGGGCAATTATAGCTACCAGTACAACCACTTCAACATGCACAATATTACTATGTAAATATACTTTAATAGTATCTAAAAGCTCAATGCCTATTAAAACCAGCATAAAAACACCAAACAAATCCATCAATTCATCCAGATCGATCAGAAAATAATCGGAATGTATTATACTTCGAATCAAATAGTATCCCAATTCGACGGTAGCAAGGATTAATATGCCTGCCATCATAGTAATTAATGAAAAAATAATAATTTTTTCTACTTTTCTTGCCAGCTTATTCATAACACGTTCTTTTTAAAAATCGATTTAAAGATAACAAATCCGAATCAATATTCGTATTTTTGTTATACGAATACAATTTTTATCAAAAATTCATTTTATAACATGGAAAAACTTGCCATTGGAATTGATATTGGAGGAACAACTGTTTCATACGGACTGGTAACGGAAAGAGGTGAAATAAAATTAAGAGAATCTTTTCCCACAAATAATTATAAACATATTAATGATTTTATTGATTATTTATCGGAGCGGGTAAATCATGCTACTGCGGGACTAGACTCAAAACATGCTTTAGCCGGAGTAGGTATTGGTGCTCCAAATGGAAATTACTACAAAGGCACCATTGAAAATGCTCCCAATTTAAGCTGGCACGGGATTGTTCCCATTACAGATCTATTGTTTCAAAGGATTAATCTTCCCGTTTATCTTACCAATGATGCCAATGCTGCTGCTGTTGGCGAGATGACATATGGCGGAGCAAAAAATATGAAAAATTTTATAATGATTACATTGGGAACAGGACTGGGCAGTGGGTTTGTTGCCAACGGAAAATTGATTTTAGGCCACGACGGTTTTGCCGGTGAGTTTGGACATACCACCGTTTTTCACGATGGTAGAGAGTGCGGATGCGGAAAAAGAGGTTGCCTGGAAACTTATGTTTCAGCCACGGGATTAAAACGTACGGTGGTAAAATTATTGTCCAAAGCAAAAATGGATAGTATCTTGCGGGATTATTCTTATAACGAGATTACATCAGAACAAATATATAAAGCCGCTATGAATGGTGATCAACTGGCTATGGATGCCTTTGAATTTACCGGAAGAATTTTAGGTATGAAACTGGCAGATGCTATTACCATATTAAGCCCCGAAGCAATTTTCCTGGCAGGAGGTATGGCCAACGCCGGGAAATTAATTTTTGAACCCACCAAAAAATATATGGAAGAATTTAATTTCCCTATTTATAAAAATAAGGTCAAATTACTTTCTTCATCATTACCCGAAAATGATGCCGCTATTTTAGGAGCAGCTGCGTTAGTATGGGAATCAGAAAAATAATTTATCAAACCATATTACTATTGTCGGTAAACAACGGCATTAATGCTCATCCCTGCTCCTACTGAGGCAAAAACAATAATATCCCCCTTGTTAATGATATGATTTTTGAGTTTCCCTTTTAATATCATATCATAAAGTGTAGGTACAGTGGCAACGGAACTATTGCCCAATTCGCGAATGCTCATAGGCATAACTTCTGATATTTCCGGTTTTATTCCGTAGAACTTAAAAAAACGCTGTACAATCGCTTCGTCCATTTTTTCATTGGCCTGATGCAGCAATATTTTTTTTTATCTGGCCAACAGGCAATCCCGATTTATCCATCGCTGCTTTAATGGCTTTCGGAACATTAATGATAGAGTATTCATAGACTTTTCTTCCGTGCATTTTCATATACCTGATATTAGGATCGCTATCTGGTTTATTGGATTGTCCAAAGTATAAATAAAACGCTTCATCTTTAGTATGTGTTACTGCTGCAGATGATAGCACTCCTGATTTTTCGTCTGACTCAACACCCTCCACAATGGCAGCTCCAGCACCGTCAAAAAAAATCATGGTATCTCTGTCGTAAACATCAACAACCCTGGAGAGCGTGTCAGCGCCAATAACCAGGCAACGTTTGGCTAAACCACTTTTAATAAATGAATCTGCTTGAATTAACCCCTGAATCCATCCGGGACAACCAAAAACAATATCGTATGCTACACACTCTGGGTTTTCAATCCCTAACTTGTTTTTTACTCTTGCTGCAATACTGGGTAATAAATCGGTTTGAATGGTACCTTTTATAACATCCCCAAAATTATTGGCAACGATAATATGATCAATGGTTTCCCTGTCGATATTCCCAGTTTTTATTGCCCGTTCAGCCGCAAATGCAGCAAGTTCTGATGTGGTTTAATCTTTTGTCGCCCATCGCCGTTCTAATATTCCTGTTATATCGCGAAATTTACGAACAATATCTTCGCCACTCCCCTTAATCAAGGTTTGATCCTTTTCAAAAAAAGTACTTTTAAAATAATCCTTATTTTCTATTTTTTGCTCAGGAATATAAGATCCTGTACCCGTTATTACCGTATTTAAATATTTTATAAGTTAACATTTAAGACTCGATTAAAAAAGAAATTTTTAAATATTTGGCAATTTAATATTTACATTGCAATTATTCAAACGATGAGTCTGACCAAAAAGGTTTGAAAGTGTCATTCCGAACCTTTTTGGACAGCATCATATATAACTAATTTTGTATCCCTTTAGTATCCTAAAACACAAAAACTCCTTGTAACATAGTCGTTACAAGGAGTTTTCTGTACCCAGGGCGGGACTTGAACCCGCACAGCCAAGTATGGCCACTGGATTTTAAGTCCAGCGCGTCTACCAATTCCGCCACCTGGGCGTCTTAAATGGAATTACCCACATTTTAAGAACTTCTTGGAGCGAAAAACGGGACTCGAACCCGCGACCCCGACCTTGGCAAGGTCGTGCTCTACCAACTGAGCTATTTTCGCATGTCGTGCTCTACCTCCCGATAGCTATCGGGAGAGCTATTTTCGCAATTTTTCCTTATTAGAAAGTACGCTTTGCTATTTTTGTATTTAGCGGATGCAAATATATTTATTTTTTTTGTTCTTCAAAAAAAATATACTCCAAAAAACATATAAATTTTTTATTTTAATCCTATATGCCTCTTAATCTCATTTAATTTATTCAATGCCTCAACCGGTGTTAAATTATTAATATCCAATTTCGCAATTTCATCACGAATTTGTTTTAATACCGGATCATCCAGTTGAAAAATGGTTGTTTGAAATCCTTCACGATGTTGGGCGATATCTCCCACAGGTTTGGCCAGGGAATCCTTTTGCCCGGAATTTTCCAGCTCATTCAGGATTTCATTGGCTCTATTGACTACACTTTTGGGCATCCCTGCCATCTGCGCCACATGGATCCCAAAACTATGTTCACTCCCTCCTTTTTGCAGCTTACGAAGAAAAATCACTTTATCATCCAGCTCTTTAACCGAAACGTTATAATTTTTTATTCGTTCAAAAGATTTTTCCATCTCGTTCAATTCATGATAATGGGTAGCAAAAAGTGTTTTCGCTTTGGCTGTAGGATGTTCATGAATATATTCGGCCATAGCCCAGGCAATAGAAATACCATCGTAAGTACTTGTGCCCCGGCCAATTTCGTCAAGCAAGATCAAACTTCGGTGTGATAAATTATTTAAGATACTTGCGGCTTCGTGCATTTCGACCATAAATGTAGATTCGCCCAGCGATATATTATCCGATGCACCCACACGAGTAAAAATTTTATCCACCAAACCAATTTTAGCTTCCGAGGCCGGAACAAAACTTCCTATTTGTGCCAATAAAACAATCAGGGCTGTTTGTCTTAACAATGCCGATTTACCCGACATATTTGGCCCGGTAATTACAATAATCTGTTGCTGATCACTATCCAGATAAACATCATTGGCAATATAAGATTCGTCGATAGGTAACATTTTTTCAATCACAGGATGTCGTCCATCTTTAATATCAATGATATCGGTATCGTTAATTTCAGGCCGTATATATTTATTTTCTTCAGCTATCAATGCAAACGATAGTAAACAGTCTAATCGCGCAATTAACGATGCATTAAGCTGTATTGCCGAAATATAATCCTCCAGATTTGTAACCAGTTCAATAAATAATTTTTGCTCCAGATCCAACGCCTTTTCTTCAGCACCTAAAATTTTCACTTCCAACTCTTTTAGTTCTTCTGTAATATATCTTTCGGCACTTACTAACGTTTGTTTTCTAATCCAATCCGTAGGAACTTTATCTTTATGCGTATTTCTTACTTCGATATAATACCCAAAAACATTATTAAAACTAATTTTTAATGATGGAATTCCTGTTCGCTTAATTTCACGTTGTTGAATCTGTACCAGATAATCTTTACCCGAATAAGCTAATTTTCGATATTCATCCAACTCATCCGAAACACCATCAGCCATATAGTTACCTTTACTAAGCAACGCAGGAGGATCAGGCCGTATTTCTTTAGCAATACGGTCCCGAATCGTAATACACGGATTCAGTTGGTCGCCAATCTTTTTTAACGCTTCATTTTGTGTATTTAAACAGGCTTTCTTAATTGGCTCAATAGCTGTTAACGCATTTTTAAGTTGTATCACCTCGCGAGGATTTACACGTCCTGTAGCTACTTTGGAAACAATACGTTCCAGATCGCCAATTTCTTTGATATGATCAGCTAATAAGTCTTTGAAATCGGAATGATGTAATAAAAAATCAACAATATCATGACGTTCCTTTATAGGTGTTTCATCTTTCAGTGGCAAAGCAACCCATCGTTTTAATAAACGGGCCCCCATGGGAGAAATTGTTTGGTCAATAACATCAATTAAGGTTTTAGCTCCTTCGTTGATAGAATAAAATAGTTCAAGATTTCTGATAGTAAATCTATCGAGCCAAACATAATGATCTTCTTCAATACGTGATAATGTGGCTACATGCTGTAATTTATCATGTTGAGTAATTTCAAGATATTGTAAGATAGAACCTGCAGCAATAATCCCAAGTTGTAAATCCTGAACACCAAATCCTTTTAAGGTTGAGGTTTGAAATTTTTTAAGCAGCTTATCGGTTGCATTTTCTTCGGTAAAAACCCAATCATCGAGTTTATAAGTGTAAAATTTATCTCCAAAAAGTTCAATAAACCGTTGCTGTTTGCTTCGCTCATAAAGCACCTCTTTGGGATGAAAGCTATTAAGCAGCTTATCGATATATTCAAAGCTACCTTCGGCCGTAAGAAACTCTCCTGTGGAAATATCAAGAAAAGCTACCCCTCCCAAATTTTTATCCAGATGAACCGAGGCCAGAAAGTTATTTTCACGATGTTCAAGGACATTATCGTTTAACGAAACGCCAGGAGTTACCAATTCGATAACACTGCGTTTAACAATTTTTTTTGTTTTCTTTGGATCCTCTAATTGTTCACAAATGGCTACTCTTTGTCCAGCACGCACTAACTTAGGTAAATAAGTATCGAGCGCATGGTAAGGAACCCCCGCCAGTTCAACGGATGAAGCTGTGCCGTTGGTTCTTTTAGTAAGTGTAATACCAAGAATTTCTGCTGTTTTTATAGCATCTTCGCCAAAAGTTTCATAAAAATCGCCCACCCGAAACAGTAATATTGCATCAGGATGTTTCCTTTTTACCTGATAATATTGCTTCATCAGGGGTGTCTCGGCGTATTTCTTTTCTATAGACAATTTTATTTCCTTATTCTTTTGATTTAAACAAAAATCAACTTAATTATTACACAAAAAAAGGGAATTTTTAAGAGAATTTCAGTTTTCAAACAAATTATTATTTAACAATTTACTTACACCAACCATTTATACTAATTTGTGAAAAGAAATGCAAGGAATCTCTCGAAATCATTTTTTTTGGGGATAAAATAATCCTTTCTAAGCAACATAAAAAAAGCCCTTGTCTAAACAAGGACTGAAAAATATTCATTTTTTCTTAGGTAAAAATTTTAGGGGTTAATTTTTCCGTTGGTCGTAAAAATAGTAACTTTTTTTAAAAACAAAATTTTCGTAATCACTGTTGTCCGATAAAAATATTGAATACATTCTGTAGCCTTGATTTTATTTACTATTTACCAACTTCCTATTTCTGGGGCTTTGCCCCAGACCCCACATACTTTTTTGTCTTGAAACAAGAAAGTACGCAAAGAAATTCAAGGCTGCGCCCGCCTCACTCGAAAAACTACGCGATGTGAGCTAAAAAATCTAAACTTGCACTTCCCTCCGGTCAGTGGTTGCCTTCGGCGAGCTCGCACAAAACGCTCGGTTCAAACAGTAGATTTTTTTTAACGCTCACTGTGCTTGTTTTTCGGCTCGCCGGACAATGCCAATCCGAAAACGAATCGTCAAAACAAAAAAATAATCAGGTTAGCCCCGGGTTTCAACCCGGGGTAAAAAACTCCCCCACACCTCTGCGCGGCAAGCATCTCAGGCCATTTCTTGCAGATAACAAGCATGCTGCGAAATATTAAAATCATAATATAACCCCGGAATTGAAACCTTAATTTTATTTATTTTTTATCGGACAGTAATGTTTCGTAATTTAAAAATTATTTTATATCAACATTTCTAACAACTCATAATCAATTTGTTACTTAAAAACATTGATAAAAAACAAACATTTTTACTCGTAACTGTTAAAAACCATTTTTCTTACTCAAAAATAATTTTACATTAGCAGTTATTAAATTGAAGTTAATCCAAAACACTAATCACTGTATGAAAAAAATAGTAATCTTAGGAGCCGGACTATCTTCTTCCAGCTTAATTAAATATCTGCTTGATCATTCCATAAAACATAACTGGAAAGTACGTATAGGAGATATGTCGGTTGATACAGCCCGACAGAAAGTAAATAATCATAAAAACGGAGAAGCATTTACATTTGATGTATTTAACGAATCCCAACGAAGGGATGAAATTAAAAATGTCGATGTAGTTATTTCAATGCTCCCAGCGCGTTTTCACCATCTGGTGGCTGAACAATGCGTTGAATTTGGGAAACATATGATTACTGCATCGTATGTTTCGAAAGAAGTAAAAGCATTACATCAAAAAGCATTAGAAAAAAATATATTGCTTTTGAATGAGATTGGTGTTGATCCTGGAATTGACCACATGTCGGCCATGAAAGTGATTGATGAAATAAAGGCTAAAGGCGGTAAAATGCAGGCTTTTAAATCAAGCACAGGGGGACTTGTTGCTCCTGAATTCGATAATAATCCATGGAACTATAAATTCACCTGGAATCCCAGAAATGTTGTTGTTGCCGGACAATCAACAGCTCAATACATTGACCACGGGAAATATAAATTTGTTCCATATAATCAACTGTTCCGTAGAACAGAAAAAGTATCCATATTGGATGTTGGAGAATTTGAAATGTATCCCAACAGGGATTCGTTAAGCTACCGGGAAACATATAATCTTCAGGATATACCAACCATTTTACGCGGAACATTGCGTCGTCCGGGATATTGTGCCGCATGGGATGTTTTTGTTCAACTCGGCCTAACTGATGATACTTTCACTATAGAAAATTCTGAAAATCTAACCTTCCGAGAGTTTATCAATCTCTTTCTACCCTATAATGAAAAAGACCCTGTAGAGCAGAAAATATGCGATTATACGGGAATAAATAAGGAATCAGAGATATTTAAAAAATTAGCATGGTTGGGTATTTTCGAAAACAAAAAAATAAATATGCCTAATGCCTCTCCGGCACAAATTCTTCAAAAATTATTAGAAAAAAAATGGGCGCTGGGTGAAAATGATAAGGACATGATTGTCATGCAACACCAGTTTGATTATACGTTAAACGGAAAGAACAAACGAATCAAATCATCGCTGGTGGTAAGAGGCAAAGATCAGGTACATACCGCTATGGCTATAACCGTTGGAATCCCAGTAGCCATTGCCACAAAATTATTACTCACAGGAGTAATTGAGCGTCGCGGAGTAGTTGTTCCAATCATGAAAGACGTTTACGAGCCGGTTTTGAATGAGTTGAAAGAGTATGGAATCAATTTTATTGAAGAGTATATTGATCTTTAAAATTTAAGATAAAAATCTTTCGTAAGATTCTTATAATCATCAGAATATTCGTGCCGTTTATTGAGCTCAATAACCAATTGTTGTTCGGTAAACGGCTTTTTTATTTTCTTGAATTCGAGTAGTAATCTTTTGGGTTTACGTCCGGGTTTGGGCAAAACATTTGTTTTGCGAACACAATAGAATCCCTGCTCAGCAGCTTTAACAATAAACAAACCACCCTCAATATAAGGTAGGATAAGACTTAATGTCCCCGATTCCGATAAACAATTCAACGCTCCAATTAAAATATCAGCCAGCTGCAGATCGGTATTATGCCTTGCTTTAGTTCTTTTTTCCAGAGGAGTTGTTAATGAGTTTTGAAAATAGGGTGGGTTCGAAACAATCAAGTCATATTTTGTTTTGGTTTCTGTTGCAAAATCCTGAAAGGATTGATGAATAATTTTAATTCTTTTACTCCATTGCGATTGATTAACATTTTCCTGAGCCTGTTCACAAGCGTTTGAGTCAATCTCAACAGCATCAATTGTAGCGTTCGATCGCTGTGCCATTATTAAAGCAATTAATCCGGTACCCGTACCAATATCAAGTATTCTATCTGCATTTTCCACATTCGCCCAGGCACCTAGCAAAACACCATCGGTACCCACTTTCATGGCACATTTATCCTGATAAATGGTAAATTGCTTAAACTTGAAATAATCATTGCCCATAATGAATATAATTTCTATTAAAACTTTTCAAAAACGCCCAGTCCGAACAAGGCAAAATCGTATTTTATGGGATCGTCAGAATCAAACATTCTTAGCTTCTCTGTTAATTCTTGCACGGCTTTCCAGTCGTTTTGTTTTCTTTTCAGCAGTTCTAATTTCCGGGCAACGTTGCCCGTATGAACATCTAATGGGATAAATAGATTATTCATAGGGATTTTATCCCACAATCCAAAATCAACACCACGGTTATCTTTACGGACAAACCATCGAAGATACATGTTCAGCCTTTTTGCTGATGCTCCTTTTAGCACGTTAGCCACATGCTTTTGCGTTCGCTCAGGATGAGAAATCTCAAAAAATACTTACCGAAAATGACTTAACACATCAACTATATTTCGATGTTGTAAATAGAGATGCTGAAACAAACCTCCTAATCCATGATGTTTCACATAAATGTTTTTCAACGATTGAATAAAAAACACACAATCTTCTCCATTAAACGTACGGTGTTTGAAATAATTAAACCGATGCAGATCATTAGTGGAACAATTTTGCACAAACTCATACGGAGCATTGTCCATTAAGCTTAACAGCTGATACATATTTTTAATAATTGTTGATCGCTGTCCCCAAGCAATGGTAGCTGCAAAAAATCCGGCTATTTCCCGGTCGGGGTTACCGGTAAAAAGATGGGGAATCTGAATCGGGTCGGTATGAATAAAATCCGGATGGTTATATTTATCGGCCTTTTCGTCGAGAAAATCTTTTAAATCCTTAAATTCCATTAGTTTCCGGTAAAAAATCCGTCTTTCATAGTGAGTTTACGATCAGCAGTATCTGCCAGTTCAATATCGTGAGTAACAATAACAATGGCTGGATTATATTTTTTGCGTAAGGAAAAAAACAGTTCGTGTAACTCTTTCTTATTCTGTGTATCGAGATTCCCCGAAGGCTCATCGGCAAAAATAACTTTGGGGTCATTAATTAAAGCTCTTGCAACAGCAACCCTTTGCTGTTCACCACCCGAAAGTTCCTTGGGTTTATGCTCCAGCCGATGGCTCAGTTTTAAAAATTCAAGAATTTCTTTGGCTTTTTCTTCTGCTTGCGCTTTAGGTATTTTATTGATAAAGGCCGGAATACAAACATTTTCTAATGCAGTAAATTCAGGGAGTAAATGATGGAATTGAAAAACAAAACCAATATTTTGATTACGAAATGATGCCAGCTGCCTATCTTTTAATTTACTGATATTCACCTTATCGTATAATACTTCGCCGGAATCAGGGCGAGACAGGGTACCTAAAATTTGTAAAAATGTAGTTTTTCCTGCACCACTAGGGCCAACAATAGATATAATCTCCCCTTTCTCAAGGGTTAAATCAATGCCCTTTAAAACTTGTAAATCGCCATAGGATTTGGTAATATTTTTTGCAATAATCATAAATGTTTTCTTTTCTTCAGCAATTGTTTTTTTCCGTATAATTATATTAATAAATTTAAAGTATTTCCGTCGTAAATGCTAAATAAATGTATACCACATAAATGGTTAATAAAATCATCCCTTTCCAACGAGAAATGATCCCTTTTCGCAATGGCAATAAAAAAACAAACAACATCAAAGCCAATGCAAGCATCCATATAATATCAAATTTTAGCACCATCGGATGAATATCAATGGTTGTTATGACACTGGTTAAGCCAAGTATAGCTAATATATTAAAAATATTTGAACCAATAATATTCCCAATAAACACATCCATTTCTTTTCGTGCGGCAGCAGCCAAAGAAGTGGCCAGTTCGGGTAAACTTGTACCCAGCGCAATTACCGATACAGATATTACTCTTTCGTCAACACCCATTTTTATGGCAATAGCCGATGCACCCCTTACCAGAAATTCTGCGCCATAAATTAGGCCTGCCGTTGAAATCAACACAAATAGTAATGATAACCAAAATTTATATTGTGGTTTTGGAGGTGTTTCCAGTGAGGTTAATTTTTCTTTTCGTGATTTTGTAATTGACCAGATAATGTAAAGTGTTAATAAAAAAACCATTAAAAGTCCTTCAAAAAATTGTAATTTAAGATTAAGGCTAAAAAAGAGTAACAATAAGCTGGCAACCATCATTACAACCCAATCAAAATGAATTCCATTCTTTTGAACTTTTATAGGGCTTACTAATGCACTTAATCCTAATATCAAGGCAATATTAGCAATATTTGAGCCTATCACATTCCCGATAGAAATATCAGGATGTCCTTTGAGTGCAGCGTCTAAACTAACAACTAGTTCAGGTGCTGATGTCCCTAACGAAACAATTACAACCCCAATAACCAGTTTAGAGACTTTAAAATGAGCAGCAAGTGAAACACTCCCTCGCACCAAGAAATCTCCACTAAATATTAATAAAAATAATCCTACAAGAAAAAAAAATACATCCATAGATTATCCTTTAAGGTCTTCGTTTGTTTCTTTTATATTATCATCCATATTTTTCAGATCCTTTTTAATATCATCCGTATGATTATTCATCTCGCGCTTGATATCATCCGCTGCTTTTCTAAATTCACGCATTCCCTTCCCTAATCCACGAGCTATTTCAGGAATTTTATTGGCTCCAAAGAGTAATAAAACAACCAATAAGATGATAAAGATCTCTTGTCCGCTAATAAAAAGAAACATCCTGTACATACATTAAATTTTTACAAATATACATTTTGTTCAAATAACAAAAAAGCCCCATAAAAAATGGGGCTTTACTAAGAATTGTATGTTAAAAAATTATTTTTTCTTTCTATTTGCAACTTTATGTACGGTATCGTAAACTACCGGAGAAGCAATAAATAATGATGAGTAAGTACCTACAACAACACCAATTAATAAAGCAAATACAAAACCACGGATTACTTCACCACCTAATAAGAAAATGGTTAACAATACTACAAATGTGGTAATAGATGTATTAAATGTACGGCTTAATATTCCATTTAATGCACTATTAATAATAGATTGACTATCGCGTTTGGGATAAAGTGTTGTGTATTCTCTTACACGGTCGAACACAACCACCGTGTCGTTAACCGAGTAACCTACCAGGGTAAGAATAGCTGCAATAAAGGCCTGGTCTATCTCCAGTGAAAATGGCAATATTCCGGCAAATAGTGAGAATATACCGAGAACTATTAACACATCATGAATAAGGGCAGTAACGGCGCCCAAACCATATTGCCAGTTTTTAAACCGGATAAAGATGTAAACAAACATCATGATTAACGCCAAAATAATTACAACCAATGATTTATAAATGATATCTATAGCAATGGTAGCACCCACTTTATAAGAGCTCATTTTATAATTTGTGTTAAAATCTTCGAATGCAACATTATCGTCAATAAATGGTTTTAGCCCTTCGAAAAGTTTAGCTTCAACATCCTTATCTACATCCACATCGTCTTCGTTAATACGATACTTGGTGGTTATTTTAACCTGATTTTCGTCTCCAAAAACTTTCACTTCGGGTGCATGACCATATACTTCACCAAGAGATTTCGAGATTTCAACCGTATTAACGGGTTCTTCAAAACGGACAACATAGGTACGTCCACCGGTAAAATCTACTCCCTGATTCAGGCCTTTGGTAAATAACGAACCAAGGCTTATAAAAATTAAAACGGCAGAAATTACATAGGCAATTTTACGTTTCTCAAGGAATTTAAAGGTTGGGTTTTTTAATATATTTTTGGTTATTTTCGTTGAATAAGTGATCTCTTTGTTTCGTTTCAAGTACCACTCAAAAATTAAGCGGGTTAAGAAAATCGCAGTAAATAGCGAAGTAATAATACCAATTAATAACGTGGTGGCAAAACCTTTAATCGGTCCAGTACCGAAAGTATACAAAATAATTGCTGTTAACAGGGTAGTAACATTCGCATCGATAATAGCCGAATAGGCATTTTTATACCCATCTTTTACTGCCAGTTTCACGCCTTTTCCTGCCGCTAACTCTTCACGGATCCGGTCATAAATCAACACATTGGCATCCACCGACATACCGATGGTTAAAACGATACCAGCAATACCGGGCAATGTTAATACAGCGCCGAGTGATGCTAATACACCTAAAATAAAAAACATGTTCACAATTAATGCTATATCGGCTACCAAACCTGCTTTACGGCTAAAGTAGAAAATCATATAAACCATCACCAAAATAAAGGCAATAAAGAACGATTTCATACCGGCATTAATAGCCTCCTGTCCAAGCGATGGCCCAACCACTTCCTCCTGTATAATTCGAGCAGGAGCCGGTAATTTACCCGATTTTAAAATATTGGCTAAGTCTTTTGCCTCCTCAACGGTAAAATCTCCGGAGATTAAAGAACGTCCACCCGTAATTTCCTGATTGACGCGAGGAGCAGAATAAACATAATTGTCAAGTACAATAGCAATAAAATTGCCTACGTTATTTTTGGTTAAACGTGCCCATATTTTTGCTCCATCAGCATTCATACTCATAGAAACTTCAGCGCTACCCGTATTCTGGTCAAATTCAGACCGTGCATCGGTAATAACATCTCCGTCTAGTGGAGGTTTACCATCTCTACCGGTAATTTTCAACGCATGTAATTCGTAAAAGCTTTCTGTATCATCGTATTTATAAGGCTTAACATGCCACTTAAAGCTGATGTCCCGAGGAAATATCGAACGTACCTGTTTCATATTCAGGTAAGCATTTACTTTTGCTGTATCGTTGTAATGCGCCATACCGATAACAGAACCTTCCATTGGTTGATTGGTCCGTGGATTAATGCTAGGCGTTAATACCGAAAATAAAGGATATCTCTCCATTCGCTGATCATCCGTTAAGGCTACTGAATCGTCTTTTGTTTGTTCCGATTCAATTTGATCAAGTAGAGATAAGTCCTCTTCCACTGTTTCTTCCTGGGTATCTAATTCCTCAGCTACCTCTTCAACAATCTCTCCCTCATCGCTAGCTTCTTCTTTTTCTATTTCCTTTTGCGCTTGTTCTATTTCATAAACTTTTTCATTCGCCTGAAGAAGGGATGGATAAATTTGTGTGTTATTATAAGTTTCCCAGAACTCTAGGTTTGCGGTTCCCTGCAAAAGGTCTCGAACACGTTCCTGATCTTTCACTCCCGGAAGTTCAACCATAACCCTACCGGTAGCTTCCATTCTTTGAATATTGGGTTGAACAACCCCAAAACGGTCGATACGGCTTCGAAGAATATAAAATGAATTATCGATAGCATCTTTCGCTTCGGCACGTATTACATCTAACACTTCATCATTGGTTGAATTAAAATCTACCTTATCTTTTAATTCAATGGTATTAAAAATAGCTGCCAACCGGGCATCAGGATCAATCTCGTTAAATGCCCTACCAAATAAAGTAATAAAATCTTCCCGGCTTTCCATCCTGTACTCTTTTGCCAGATTTAAGGCTTCACGGAAAGTTGAATCCGTACTATTATTGGATAAGGCCTTAATAATATCTTCAACCGATATTTCAAGCACTACGTTCATTCCACCTTTAAGGTCCAAACCAAGATTAATCTCTCTTTCCTGGCACTCTCTAAATGTATATTTTTTTATACCAATGTTATAAACAACTTCTCCCGCTAATGAATCAAGATATTGATATTCTAAATCGTTAAGTTCAACATCTTCGTCGGGATGATTGGCTGCATACTCCATTGCATACTCTTCTGCATCATTATAAATGCGCGTTGTAACCCACGTAAATGAAAGGTAATAAATACATATTATGGCTAACGCACCTGCCAAAAACTTAATAGCTCCTTTAATCTGCATTTGTTATTCTGTTTTATTGATTTTATTAATACTATTTACTTTCTATACAAATTATCGTGCAAAGATAAAATTATTTTTTAGAATCACACTTTTAAAAAGATTTAAGATTAAAAGAATTCAATTTAAGTATCTGTATCCTAATCTTAACATTCAATTTTATTCGATTAACTCATCAAAATCTGCATCGAGTGGTTTATCTTCTAAAAAATCGTAAAGTGTAATGCGGCGAAGCGTATAATAATTCGACCAGTATTTTCTTAATGCCGTAATATAATTAATTTTGGCTCCGTCTTTTTCTGATAGCGCAACATTTAAATTGAGTACATCAACCTTTCCAATCAAAAAGCGTTGTTTGGTCATATCATAGCGTTTTTGAGCAATAGTATCACTCTTTGCGGCAATAGCCACCTGATCGTCCTGCAAATTAAATTGCATAACATTAAGATATACACTTTGCACAAAATCTGTTTTAGCCTGCTCTACCGTTGTTTTAATAACCTCCTGGCTCGATTGAGCCATTTTATAACGTCCCCGTCCCAATCCCCAATCTAATATTGGTACCTCAAGTCCAAGGGTAAATCTTTGCTGGTCTTGAGGATTGACATATACATTCGAGAAATCCTGTGATTGCTGTGTATATCCAATACTGGCAAACAAATCAGCCTGTAACCCCTTTTCCGATTTTGCTTTGGTTACATCACGTTCTGCCTCAATTAATTGCCTGTCAAAAGCAATCTGATCGGGATTATTTTCGTTGGCTTTTATTAATGCATCTTCCACTTCAACCGTTAATTCAGGGATCTCTTTAGGGATAATTAGTTTTAAATCTACTTTTTCATTAAATCCGAGGAAGGAGCGCAGTTGAAATTTTTTAATTTCAAGATCAACTCTTGCTGCATTTAAATCGGAACCGGCATTAAGTACGCTCAATTCCATTTGCATCAACTCATTTTCGGCAATGGTGCCGATATTATATCTGCCTTCGGCAATTTGATATAAAGTATCGGCATTGGAATAATTAATCTGAGCTACTTGTAGATTTTGTTGTGCCAATGCTAAATCAAAAAAATAGTTAACTGCTTTTAATGCAACATTTTCTAGCGAAGTAATATATTCTTTTTGGGCTTCTTCGTATTTTAAAGGTTCAATCTTTTTTTGCCATTTATACTCGTTATAAAACATCACCGGTTGACGATATCCGATACTTATGGGTGTAGAAAGAAAAGAGGTGCTTATCTCGTCCCCGCCAAATTCATCGAGGCGGGTAAGATTTGAAGTAGCAAAAATTTGTCCTCCGGTAAAACCCACATTTTGCCTTAAGTTTAAATTTACCGTAGAACTATTCAGGTTATCCTCAACATAAGTATAGGTGCCATCGGGATTTTGGTACTTTTTAATGGCCCGGCTAAATTCAGGAAATGTAGTACTTAGCGATAAATTAGGCAAATAATCGGCTTTGTATGTTCTGAACTCCCAGTAGCTGGCCCGAAAGCGGTGTTTCGCCATGATGGCATCGGGGGACTGTTCGCGTGCAAGCTGTACTACCTCATCAAAGGTTAATTCTTCGGTGAGGGTGGGTTGGGCTTCACCTTTAAATATTAAAATAATACCAACAAAAATAAATAATATTGTTTTAAATAACTTTTGTTTACTCATAACCTTAAAATAATTTATTCATACCTCAATGATTCTATTGGGTCACGGTCGGCGGCCCTTTTTGCGGGTGAGAACCCAAAAATTACTCCGATAATCGCACTAACACCAAAAGCGATGATTACAGCACCGGGAGATACAATGGTTAATATTCCTGCAAATTTGGTAATTAGCTTGGAAAAAACGATGCCCAAAAAAACACCGATTAATCCACCCGAAACGCTGATTAAAATGGCTTCGGATAGAAATTGCGCAATAATATCGGCTTTTTTAGCGCCCAGTGCCAGGCGAATTCCAATTTCTTTGATCCGCTCCATCACGGTGGCAAACATAATATTCATAATTCCTATACCTCCAACAATTAACGAAATGCTGGCAATAGCACCCAGCACAATATTAAAAATATCCTTGGTGCGCTGTTGTTGTTTAAGTAAAAGTTCAGGAACGGTTATTTCGTAATCTTTAACTTCCATATGCCTTCGGTAAAGCATGCGGCTTAGAATTTCAGTAGTTGTGGTTAATTGTTCAGTTTCTTCAACCTGCACAATAATTTTATCCAGCTGATGATAATTAGAAGATGTCTCTTCCTGTCCTCCGGAAAAGGAGAAAAAGAAACCTCCTGAAAATCCGGTTACGGATTGTAAACTCCTGGAATTAATTAAAGCTCTGTTTTTATAACGTAGCAGCATGGTTTGTGCCGGGATATATACATTGTCGTTAACAATATTTACACCCATATTTTCAGCTGCCGAAAGGTTCACATCGGTTTTTTCGAGTATACCAACCACCTTTAACCAAACATGCCCAAATTTCAAATATTTATTAACAGGGTCAACATCGCTAAACACTTTTGCACTTATGTTGGCGCCTATAACACAAACCGGAAGGCCCTGTTCTAATTGAGACTCACTAAAGAATGTCCCCTTCTCCAGATTGATATTATATACCTCAAAGTAATCGTTATTTATACCAATAACTTTAGCTGCAACTCGCCTGTCTCCCTGTACAACATAGGAGTTTGCCACAATTTCGGGTGCAATTTTATGTACGGAGGAAATAATTTTTTGAATAGATTCAAGGTCATCCATGGTTAACCCGGGAGAGAATTTTTCTTTTTGTGCTTTACCATTCTCACTACTGCTGTTTTCTCCATTTTCTCCTTCGGTAATATCTACGACCGGGGTGATAACAATATTATTCACCCCAACCATTTTAATCTGTTCCAGAATTTCCTGCTGAGCGCCGCTTCCAATGGCTAACATGCTGATAACAGCAGCAGTACCAAAAATAATCCCCAACGCTGTTAAAACAGATTTTAGTTTATTATCCATCAATGATTCAATGGCTATCTCTATATCATGAAAATATCTTCTAAACATTGCTTTACCGATTATTGTTTTCTTCGTTTGCCTGGCATGGGAACCTTTTCTTCGTTCACAGGTTTCATGCTGCTATCCTGTTTTTCTCTTTTCAATCTTTCACGTTCTTGCAAAACAGGGATTAACTCTTCTCCGGCAAGCTTAAACTTTTCTATATTTTCGGGTACCGAAAGATATACCTCACCATCTTCATCCAACCCTTGTTCAATAATAATGTAATTTTCATTGGATGCCCCCGTTACCACAATCTGTTTTTTATGGGTGGTTGTATATACAAAAGTTAAGCTATCCTCGTTATGGAGAGCCTCTAAAGGAACATACAATACATCTTGATAAACATTTGTAACAATTTGGTTACTGGTAGTCATTGCAGGGCGCATGATGCTATCTGTCTGATCTACGTTGATAACCACCTCAAAAACTTTCGCATCGGTATTAGGTAATTGTTCTCCAATATTTGCCACATCAGCCACAACACCAGTATATTTATTATCCGGAAATGCATCAACTCCTATTCGTACTTTTTGTCCTTCTTTTATTTTACTAATATCAATTTCGTTAACATACGTTTTTGAAGACATCTCCGAAAGATCAGGCAAAGTAGCAACGGTAAGGTCCCATGGGCTTATCATTGATCCCACTTTTCGTTTTTGCCCGTTCCACTCTTTTTTATAAATAACCATACCTGCTTGAGGAGCAAAAATGGTAAATTTCTTAAGTACATCATTTAACTCCTGAACTTTTCTACGTGCTTTTTCTAATTCAATGGTCGCCTCACGCATATTGGCTTTGGCCTGTTGTTCTTTTAACTTATAATTATCATTAGCTTGTTCGTATGCCCGTTGGGCTTTTTCAAGATCAATGGTAGCCTGTCGGATGGTTGCCGGAGGTTCAAATTTACTTTGCTCCAATACAATTTGTTTTTCTTCCAGAGCAAAATGCAGGTTAACCAACTGATCCCGTAATTCTCGTAGTTGCATCGTAGTATCCAACTTAGTTTTAAGATACTGTGATTCTACCGTTTCCCGTTCATCTTCAAAATCTTTTAAGGTTGTTCCCACTTCCGAACGGTCAAGAGAACCCACATAATCTCCCGAGTCAACAACAGTTCCCTCAGGAATTAGATCCTGAATTTTTATATCCCTTATTCGTATGCTTCGACTATTTCTCAGCTCTGAGGGGCCCATGATATCCACCGAAGTTATGGCTTGAAGCTCTCCGGTAACGGTAACCAAAATTTCAAATTCTCCTTTCTGAACCTCTACGGTAAGCTGTTCTTGTTTTAACTCTTTTCCTGAACTGAAATAAATAATTGCAACAACTACAATCAGAGCGATACTAATTAAAATATAATGTTTACGTTTCATTAGATAATGATTTGATATTAAATAATTTTTTGAATTTCATTCTTTATCTCATTTGCCAGCTTGTTTGCACTTTCAACATCTTTGCTTTCGGCATAAATTCTTATGATAGGTTCTGTATTCGATTTTCGCAGATGGACCCAGCCATGTTCATATTCTATTTTTACTCCATCAGTAGTTATAACATCGTAATGTGCAAATTTATTTTTTAGAGCCAATAAAACTTTATCCACATCTAACTCGGGTGTTAACTGCATTTTGTTTTTAACAATGCTATATTGAGGATATTTTTTTCTTAAAGAGGAACATGTTTCTCCGTTTTTAGCTAAATGAGTTAGAAATAGTGCAATACCAACAAGGGCATCACGGCCGTAATGCAAATCAGGATAGATAACGCCACCGTTTCCTTCTCCACCAATTACGGCATTGGTTTCTTTCATGCTTTTTACCACATTCACCTCTCCCACGGCCGAAGCATAATAGCGGCCTCCATATTTTTCGGTAACATCACGCAAAGCGCGGGATGATGAAAGATTGGAAACGGTATTTCCTTTTTTATGATTTAAAATATAATCGGCAACGGCTACTAATGTATACTCTTCGCCAAACATAGTTCCATCCTCATTCACAATTGCCAGTCGGTCAACATCAGGGTCGACCACAAATCCCAGATGAGCTTTTTTTTCTTGTACCACCTTAGAAATTTGGGTTAGATGCTCCGGTAACGGTTCCGGATTATGCGGGAAATCACCCGTAGCATCACAATATAATTCAATCGTTTCTTTCACTCTCAAAGCTTTTAATAACTTCGGTATTGCGATTCCTCCAACAGAATTTACGGCATCAACAGCTACAACAAAGCCTGCTTTTTCAATCGCCTGAATATCTACCAATGGCAAATCAATAATTTTTTGGATATGAATATCCAATAAATCATTTCTTTCGGTGAGTTTTCCTAAATCATCAACATTAACATAGGTAAACCTCTCTTTTTCTGCTAAACTTAGGATTTCTATTCCATCTTCAGCAGATAAAAATTCGCCCTTTTCATTCAGTAGTTTTAAAGCATTCCATTGTTTTGGATTATGACTTGCTGTTAAAATTATTCCTCCATTAGCCTTTTCTTCAGTAACGGCTATTTCTGTAGTTGGTGTGGTTGCAAGGCCAATATTAACCACATCAATACCCATACCCATTAATGTCCCAACAACCAAATGATTAACCATTTCACCGGATATACGCGCATCACGCCCTACAATCACTTTAATTTTGGGAGATGATTGATTGTTTTTAATCCATTGGCCATAAGCCGAAACAAACTTTACGGCATCGAGCGGACTCAATCCTTCACCGGGTTTCCCCCCTATTGTTCCTCGTATCCCTGAAATTGATTTTATTAGCGTCATAATATTTAGACTTTACTTTGTTTTACTCGTTAAAAAAATCTATTAAAGATAGATAATTCCATTTATTTGAAAGATATTTTTACACATTTTAACCAGAAAAATTTAAAACGATCAATATAAAATCAAAAAAAAATATCTACGACAAATATTTATATTAACTTTGCAAAAGCATTAAACCACCTATTATTTAAATCATTAGAAAAGGGTTATGGAAAATAAAAAAAATAAAAACCACAATAACACCAAAAGAAAATTTGACAAATCATCAAAGTCAATTAAACAAACAAAAAAGAAACCCGAAGATCATCCCAAAAGATTTAATGAGCCCATAAGGCTCAACCGTTATATTGCCAATGCAGGGATTTGTTCCCGTCGTGAAGCTGATGATCTGATAAAAAAGGGATTCATTACCGTTAATGGAGAAAAAGTAACCGAGTTGGGAGTTAAAGTTTCTCCAAAAGATGTTATCCGATACAAAGGCACAGTCGTAAGCCGCGAAAAAAAGGTATACATTTTACTGAACAAACCAAAAGACGTTATATCAACAGTTAGAGACAAACACGCCAGCAGAACAGTAATTGACCTGGTAAAAAATGCCTGCCCTGAAAGAGTATATCCTGTAGGACGCCTGGACAAAAACACTACCGGTGTTTTACTTTTAACCAACGACGGAGAACTTACCAAGGAATTAACGCACCCAAAGTATAAAAAGAAAAAAATATATCATGTGGTGCTGAATAAAGACGTTACGAAGCAACATATGGTACAGATAATTGAAGGAATAAAACTTGACGAAGATTACATTGAAGCTGACGCTATAAGCTATGTGGAAGAAAATGATAAAACACAAATAGGCATTGAAATCCATTCAGGCCAAAACAGGATTGTACGCCGTATCTTTGAATCGTTGGGATATAAAATTAAAAAATTAGACCGGGTATATTTTGCCGGATTAACCAAAAAAAATCTTCCCAGAGGAAAATGGAGATTTTTAACTCCCCTGGAGATTTCCAATCTGAAAAGAAAATCTTTTAATTAATATTGATGCAGCTTTTTGATATTCATCTCTATAAATCAGATATGGATTGTAATGTATAAAAAGATTATTTTTTTCATCCTGGGTTTATTTATAGAACAGACTGTTTATTCACAATCCATCCAAGGGCGGGTAGTTGATTTTGAAACCCAAAAACCACTTCCTTTTGTACATGTATTACCAGGAAATACGCAGCTGAGGACAACAACCAATATTGATGGTGAATTTAAAATCCAACATATCCAACCCGGACAAAAGATATGTTTTCGATACCTTGGGTACTACCCTGACACTATTGTTATTTACCCTGAAACACAAGAAAACATTACTATTAAGCTGCATCCCAAAAGCTTTGATTTAGAAGAAATAGTTATCCTGCCAGGAGATAATCCTGCCGACAGGATTATTGAAAAAGTGATTCTAAACCGAAAAATAAACAACCCGGAAAATTTGGAATCGTTTGCTTTAACTTCGTATAACAAAATGTACTTTACCTTTGAAGAAGATGAAGATATTAAGCCTGATTCAAGCATGAAAGAATTGTTGGTAAAGGATTTTGCCAAACATCATCTTTTATTTATTGAAACCATAAACGAAAAAAAATTTTTACATCCAGACCACTATTCAGAAAAAATTGTAGCCTCAAAAGTATCCGGATTTAAGGACCCTATCTTTTCATTAATTGCTTCGCAGGTACAAGCTTTTTCTTTTTACAATGATTTTTTTGAAATACTGGATAAGCGCTATTTGAACCCAATCAGTAAAAACAGTACTAAAAAATATTTTTTCCTTTTGCAGGATACACTATACAACCATCGTGGCGATAGCATTTTTGTTATTTCATTTCGGCCTAAAAAAGGGAAAAAATTCGATGGGTTACAGGGTTTTTTATATATCAACACTCATAAGTACGCCATTCAGTCGGTGGTTGCACAACCAATGGCAAAAGATCAGGGGATGAAGGTTGAAATAACGCAGAACTATGCCTTAATTCATAATAAACACTGGTTTCCTAAAGAGCTAATTACAAAAATCACCTTTGAAGATGGTTTTGCCTCATCAGATATTGATGGATACAATATGGTTGCCCATGGAACATCGTATATAAAAGATGTACAAATTAATCCGGAATTGAATAAAAATGATTTTGGCCCGATGGAGGTACGGATTGATAAAAATGCTGGGAACAAAACAGAAGATTACTGGAGTGCAGAAAGAGCTCAACCTTTACATGAGATTGAAGAAGAAACTTACCGCATAATGGATAGCATAAGCCAGGCTTTTCACCTGGAACAAAAAATTTCCGGTATTGAGGCATTGATGCATGGGAATCTGGCGGTAAAATGTTTCAACATCCCGCTAAATAAAATTATGGATTACAACGGTTATGAGGGCTTCCGTTTAGGACTAGGGCTTATGACCAATTACAAGTTATCCTCTCACTTTTCCTTTGGCGGATATTTTGGTTATGGTTTTAAGGATAAGGATTGGAAATATGGGGGTGATTTGTTCCTTCAATTACATCAAAAAACGGAAAGTAAGCTTCATCTCTCATATAGCTATGATGTTAAAGAAAAAGGGGGTTACCGTTTTTTGGAACAACCAGATTTATCATCTTCTGCATTTTATCGAAGATTTATGGTAGATGAAATGGATTTAGAAGAAAAATATGAAGTTTCATTCAGCTTCCTAAGTTTAAAATATCTTAAAACAAACCTGTTTTTTAATCAATCCTTTATTACCAATACCGATCATTATTTCATGGATAATATTGCTACAACAGCTACCAGCGAATATGGATTTAACGAAATTGGCGTACAATTCCGATATGCTTATAAAGAAAAATTCATCCGGACCCTAAGAGCCAAATATTCGCAGGGCACACGATATCCTATTTTATATGCCAATATTATTAAAGGAACTCAGTGGTTTCGTGGAGCGTTTAACTATACCAAATATGAAGCAAAAATCTCCCAATCAATAAAAACCAAATCAATGGGAAAAAGCAAAATAACCCTTGTTGGAGGATTTATAGACGGCGATATTCCCTTAACTAAAATTTATAACGGACATGCGAGTTATCATTCTTTTAGCCTGGAAACAGAAAACAGTTTTGGAACGATGCGAATGAACGAGTTTTATGCTCATCGGTTTCTTTCTGTTTTCTTAAAACACAATTTTGGGAGCATTTTTTGGGAAACAGAAAGATTTGCCCCCAATTTTGCCTTAATCAATAATTTTAGTATCGGCGAATTCTCTGGCCATGTAAATCAATATGTGGCTTCGGTAAAATCATTTGAAAAAGGATATTACGAATGCGGATTATTAGTCAATGACATTTTATCGCAATCGTTTCTTAGGTATGGATTTGGTATCTTTTACCGTTATGGGCCCTATACTTTTGATAAGACAGCCGACAATTTTGCTTATAAATTAAGTTTAACTATTGGTTTGTAAATCATGCTGCATAACAAAAAGATTATCTAACAGTTTAGCCAAAAATTCTCTTATCTTTGTACTTAAATTTAAGCTTAACTTTATGCCGCACAAATCAGGATTTGTAAACATTATTGGAAATCCAAATGTAGGAAAATCCACCATCATGAACCAGATGGTAGGTGAGAAATTATCGATTATTACACCTAAAGCGCAAACCACGCGCCATAAAATTTTAGGCATTGTAAATAGCGATGATTACCAAATTGTTTACTCTGATACGCCAGGAATATTAAAACCAAACTACAAATTGCAGGAAAAAATGATGCGTTTTGTAGGCAGCGCATTCGAAGATGCAGACATAATTCTTTATGTTACCGACGTAGTAGAAAAAATGGATAAAAATCAACAATACATTGACAAATTATCGCAAACGAATGTTCCTGTTTTACTTCTGATTAACAAAATTGACCTTTCTAATCAAGAAGAGCTTGAAAATTTGGTTGATATATGGAAAAAAATCCTACCCAAAGCAGAAATTATTCCGGTTTCGGCAACCAAGAATTTTAATTTAGACCAGGTTTTTAAACGTATCCTGGAATTATTGCCCGAAGGGCCAGCTTATTACCCGAAAGATTCGTTAACCGATAAAACCGAACGTTTCTTTGTGTCGGAAATTATCCGCGAAAAAATTTTAAACAATTATCGTAAAGAAATACCATACTCGGTAGAAGTGGAAGTAGAAGAGTTTAAAGAAACCGAAAAACTTTTACGTATTAGAGCAACCATAAATGTAATACGCCCTTCGCAAAAAGGAATTATTATTGGACATAAAGGACAGGCATTAAAAAAAACAGGTACCGAAGCACGCGAGGATATAGAAGACTTTTTTGGAAAGAAGGTGTTTCTTGAACTTTTTGTAAAAGTGAGTAAAGACTGGAGAGATAAAGAAAAAAACCTAAAAGATTTTGGTTATAACATCTAAATTAACATATTAATGCAAGAGCTCGAGGATAAAACATATAATTTTGCAGTAAAAGGTTTAGGTTTTATAAAAAGTTTGGATAAAATCGAGCCTCCGTTCAATACTGATGAATTAAAACAATACACCGGGGCTGTTTCTCTTAAATTTATTGCTGCAATGGATTCAAAAGAAAATGATGATTTTGCCTATAATTTAAGGGAATGTCATCATAATACCATTAAAACTTTAGAACAACTAAAAAATCTGAACGAGATAAAAGAAAAAAATCTGAAAACCCAGAGAAATCAGCTTATAGCAGAAGCAGAAGAAATCATTGAAAATCCGAATAAGATCATAGAAAAATTAATTTATTAATACCTAATAAAAAATGATTGTTGCAATTGTAGGAAGGCCTAATGTAGGCAAATCAACATTGTTTAACCGGTTAACAGAAACCAAGCAAGCTATTGTTGACGAAATTAGCGGAGTTACTCGCGACAGGTTATACGGGAAGTCCGAGTGGGCAGGCAAAGAGTTCTCGGTAATCGATACCGGAGGATATGTACGAAACTCCGATGATGTTTTTGAAGAAGAAATAAGAAAACAAGTAAATATTGCCATTGACGAAGCTAATGTAATCATCTTTTTGGTTGATGTTACCAATGGGATTACTGACCTGGACGAGGCTATGGCCGAAATATTGAGAAAAACTAATAAAAAAGTTTTTTTAGTTGTAAATAAAGTGGATAATAACCAACGAATTATTGAGTCCCATGAATTTTACAAACTTGGCCTGGGAGACCCTATATGTGTATCGGCAATTAACGGAAGCGGAACAGGAGAACTCCTCGATAAGGTAGTTACCGAAATTAAAAATGTAAAAAACAACGAGGATGACGAAGAAGATATTCCTAAATATGCAGTAGTAGGTAGGCCCAATGTAGGAAAATCTTCGTTAATCAATGCACTTATTGGTGAAAAAAGAAATATTGTAACTCCTATATCAGGAACTACCCGTGATTCTATTTATAGCAAGTATAACAAATATGATCATGAGTTTTATTTAGTAGATACCGCCGGATTAAGAAAAAAAGGAAAAGTAAACGAAAACCTCGAATATTATTCGGTATTACGCTCCATAAGAGCCATAGAAAGAGCAGATGTTTGTTTACTTTTAATTGATGCAACACACGGCATTGAATCCCAAGATCTTAACATTTTAAAACTGATTCAGAAAAACAAAAAAGGCCTGGTGTTTTTAATTAACAAATGGGATTTAATTGAAAAAGAGAATAATACATCAAAAATTTATAAAGAGCAGGTAAAACAAAAAATTGCCCCTTTTACCGATGTACCCATTATTTTTACTTCGGTAGTAAACAAACAAAGAATTCATAAAGTTTTAGAAGAGGCGAAAACAGTTTATGATAACCGGAAGAAAAAAATTAGTACAGCAAAACTTAATGAAATAATGCTGGAAGAAATTAAAAATTATCCACCTCCTTCGGTTAAGGGGAAATATGTAAAAATTAAATACATTACCCAGTTAAACACATTTTATCCGGCATTTGCATTTTTTTGTAATCTGCCCCAGTATGTAAAAGAACCTTACAAACGTTTTTTAGAAAATAAACTACGGCATCATTTTAGTTTTACCGGATCTCCTGTACAGATTTATATGAGAAAAAAATAGCCCCATGAGTACAAAAATTTTATACCTAATCTCATTCCTGTTTTTATTGGTCTCTTGCGAAAAAGAAGATCAATATTCGGATATTCCGGAGATAAAGTATAAAAGTTTTACAATGGCAGAAGAAACAAAAAATAATTTTGAAAATACCATTGGCCGGTTAAAATTTACTTTTACCGATGGAGATGGTGATATTGGGAATGATCCTAATGCTGAAACAGCAAACGACACAACCATAACGGAAGTTTATAACACGTTTATCACCAGATTTTATAAGGAAAACAATCAATTCGTCCGCGATACGATTATAACTTATATTATTCCTTATATTCCTTATTTGGAAGGTGGCGTTTATCGTGAATACTTAAAAGGTGAAATTGAAATAAAAATTTATTTTAATGATTTTCCATACGACACGCTAATGTTTGATTTCTATATTTACGATCGTGCTAATCATAAAAGCAACACAGAAACAACCCCTGAAATAATTGTTTCTGAATGGATTTAACAATTTGTATCTACTTTTGTTATTCAATTATCATTTAAAAAATAATACCTAATGATTATTACCAAAGAGAATAAAATGGCCGATGTAATTCACTTGAATTACAGTACACTTACGGTTTTAAACCGTTTTGGCATTGAACTGGGCTTTGGCGATAAAACCGTTGAAGATGTTTGCCAACAACATCAGGTTGACCTGGATTTTTTTCTCAAAATAATAAATACTTTTGTAAACGAAGATTATTTTCCTAAAAAACATCTTCAGTCATTTTCCATTACACTAATCAATGACTATTTAAAGAAAACACACGATTATTACCATCAGGTTAAAGTTCCTGAAATAGAATCCTTAATGGAGCAAATGGTAGATCATTGTTACACTCAAAAAAGTAATCTTACCTTACTTAAAAAATTTTTTAACGATTATAAGCAAGAGTTGTTAAACCACACCCAGCGTGAAGACAAAATAGTTTTTCCATACACCCTGGCTATTGAGAAAGCGTTTAATGCCAACAAAACAGGCCAGGAAACTATGAAACTCATGGAAGATTATTCGATAGATATATTTGAGAATGAGCATGATAATATTGAAGAAAAATTATTCGACCTGAAAAATATAATTATAAAATATTTACCTCAACCTAAAAATTTTCAGCTCTGCAACAAACTGCTCAATGAACTTTTTTCGCTTGAACAAGATTTAAATGATCATGCAAGAATAGAAGACAAAGTACTGGTTCCAAAAGTTCGAGCAATGGAAAATGTAATTCGAAAAAGATTTTCAAAAAAATAAACCAATGGCTAATATATCTTTCATTATATGCGATCAATCTTTCCTTGTAAGAAAAGGACTGGCTGCAGTAATTTCTAAAATTCCTTCAACCAGAATAATCCATAGCATAGATTCTGAAGACGAAGCCATAAAAATTTTAGAAAATACCGATACAGATTTTATTATTATTAATCCGGATATTTTTCAGTACAGCAAAATGGAGGATGTATTAAAACATGTATGTAAAACCCGTATCATAGCATTATCAAGCAAACCACCTCAAGGCTCAACGAATACACCATTTGCCGAAACCATTTATTATAATGATACGCAAAGCAATATTTTAAAAAAAATAAATCACTTAATTAGCAAGAAACAGGCAACCCAAAAAAAGAAGAAAAAACAAGTAGAAATTAGCAGCCGTGAAGCCAGTATTGTAAAATATATTGCCCTTGGCTATACCAACAAAGAAATTGCCGACACACTATTTATAAGTACACATACCGTTGTTACTCATCGGAAAAATATAACCCGGAAGCTGGGGATTAAAACCGTTCCGGGTTTAACCATATATGCAATTATTCACAATATCATTCATATTGACGAGATCGAAAGGCCAAATAGCTAAATCTTAACACCCATAAATAACACATCGTCTACTTGCTGTAACCTACCACGCCACTCGTCAAAAGTTTTAGCAACATATTCTTGCTGTTCTTCTATAGGCTTATCGCATACATCAGCCAGCATATTTTTTACCCGATCCATTTTAAATTTTTTCCTTCTTGGGCCGCCAAACTGATCAGGATATCCATCAGAGAACATGTATACAATATCGCCTTTATTCAATTGGAATCCAATATTTTCAAACCGCTTTTCTGCTTTTGAATCTCCC
>JAYEKP010000242.1:0-6877 GCA_034661075.1 Bacteroidota bacterium | reverse complement strand
AAAATAAAATGGATTCCATAACGTTTAAATATTTTTTGATATTGACTTTGGTATTCAGCAAGGGGCAAATCAGGAATTATAACACCATCAATTCCTACTTTCGCACATTTTTCACAAAATCGCTCGATACCAAATTGTAACACCGGATTAAAATAGCCCATCATAATTTTGGGGATTTTACTTTTTATCGATATTTTATCCAGTTGGCTAAATATTAATTCCAGAGTTATACCATTCTCAATAGCAGTATTATTGCTGAATTGAATGACAGGCCCGTCGGCCACAGGGTCTGAAAATGGAATCCCAATTTCAATAAGATCAGCTCCACTATTCCCCAATTCTTCAACAATTTTTGTTGTGCTGTTTAATTCAGGGTATCCAGCTGTAAAATAAACCGACAAAATTTTTTCATGCTTTTGTTTTAAAAGTATATCAAGTTTATTCATTGTTATAAAAGTTTAAAATATTTTAAATAAGTATCTAAATCTTTATCACCCCTTCCAGAAAGGTTTACTATTACTATTTCATTCTTTTTAAATTCAATTTTATCGAGCAATGCCAAAGCATGTGCCGATTCAAGTGCAGGAATGATACCTTCGAGCTTTGTTAATAAGTCTGCAGCCTTTAGCGCTTCGCTATCAGTAATACTTAAATATTTCGCTTTACCCGATTTGTGGAGAAAAGCATGCAAAGGGCCAACACACGGATAATCCAATCCTGCAGAAACAGAATAAGGCTCGATAATTTGGCCATCGTTGGTTTGCAATAATAAAGATTTGCTTGCATGAAGCACCCCAACAGAACCATGATTAATGGAAGCTGCATGTTCTCCCGTTTCTATTCCTTTACCGGCAGCTTCGGCAGCATAAAGCTTAACTTTATCATCATCCATAAAATGATAAAATGCACCGGCAGCATTGCTCCCGCCACCAACACATGCCAATATATAATCGGGTATATTTTTCCCTGTTTTTTTATTTAACTGTTTTTTTATTTCATCAGAAATAACAGACTGAAAACGTGCAACCATATCAGGGTAAGGATGTGGCCCAACTACCGAACCAATAATATAATGAGTATCTTCGGGGTTAAAAATCCAATCGCGTAAAGCTTCGTTTGTAGCATCTTTTAAGGTTTTGTTTCCAGAATGTACAGGAATAACCTGTGCTCCCAGCATTTTTATCTTGGCTACATTAGGCGCCTGGCGCCTTACATCTTCTGCTCCCATATAAATAACACATTTCATATTTTTTAAGGCACAAACAGTTGCTGTAGCCACACCATGCTGGCCAGCACCTGTTTCAGCAATGATACGTTTCTTCCCCAAACGTTCGGCCAATAAAATTTGTCCCATTGAATTGTTTATTTTATGAGAACCGGTATGGTTTAAATCTTCTCTTTTTAAATAAATATGGGTGTTAAAATAGCTTGATAAACGTTGAGCATAAAATAACGGACTGGGACGGCCCACATAATCGCTTAACAACTGTTTAAATTCGTTGATAAAAGATTTACTTTGGATTATTTTAAGGTATTCTTTTCGCAACTCTTCTATATTGGGATATAGCATTTCAGGAATAAATGCTCCTCCGAATTCACCATAATAGCCATTCTCATCAACATTAATATTCATAACTTTTTTTATTTAATTGTTTATAAAATTTTTCAATTTGATTCACATTCTTTATTCCGGGTTCAATTTCAAACCTGCTATTTATATCCACGCCATAAAGCTTTTCGTGATCAAAAGATTCAATATTACCAATATCATCAGGGCTAATGCCACCACTGATAAAAAAAGGCAACTCAAGCGAATAACTTTTTAATAATTCCCAGGAAAATTTAATCCCATTACCTCCTGGAAATTTTCCACGGGCATCAAAAAGAAAAAAATCACAATAGGGCACATAAAATTTTAACTTACTAAAATTAAATGTATCAGAAATTGCAAAAGCTTTAATTAACGGGATGTTTTTTAAGAATAACCGTTCACAAAAGGATTTATCTTCGTTTCCATGTAGCTGTATATAATCTAATTTATACTTATCAAAAGTTTCCGTAATTTTTTGAAAAGAGGCATCAACAAATACACCTACTTTCTTAACTGTTTTCGGGATTTTATCAAAAAAAACAGATGTAAGATTATTCTTAAGGATATACCTTTTGGATTGGCTATAGAAAATAAAACCTACAAAATCAGGTTTTAACGAAACAACCGCCTCGATATTTTTTTTATTATTCAATCCACAAACTTTTAACTTCATTTTGGGAGTAATTTTTTATATTATTTTCAAGTTGATAAATTTGTTGAATTAGTGTTTTACAGGCCTTCCCAGGATTGCGGGTACTCATAAAACTTTCGCCCATTAAAAAACCCTTGTAACCATATTTTTTGAGTTCAATAATATCATTAGCTGTTTTTATACCGCTTTCCGATATTTTCAAAAAGTCATCAGGTATAAATCCTGATAAATGAATAGATTGATTTATGCTTACTTGAAAAGTTTTTAGATTCCGGTTATTCACACCCACCAAATCAACAAATTCGTTTAATTTGTTTATCTCCTTCTCATTATGGATTTCGAGTAAAACCTCCATTTGTAATGATTGTGCCAATTTTGCAAGATCAAGAATTTTTGTTTTAGACAATACAGCAGCAATTAAAAGAATTGCATCAGCACCGTATGATTTAGCTTCAATAATCTGGTATTCATCAATCAAAAAATCTTTTTGTAAAATTGGACAATAGTTATATCTGCGCGCTGTTGTTAAATCCTCCAGGCACCCCCCAAAAAAAATGCGATCGGTTAATATTGATAATGCAGAAGCTCCAGCCTGCATATATTTGATACTAACCTCAGCTACATTTGCATATGGATTGATATCACTTTTCGAAGGTGATTTGGTTTTAAACTCAGCAATAATTCCCGACTTATCAGGCTTTAGAAGATATTTCTTTAACGATACCGGTTTTGTATTAAAATATACGCTCTTTTCAAGTAGTTTTAACGGATAAAGCGATTTACGCTCAGCTACTTCTTCTTTTTTACGATTAATAATCTTTGTTAAAATATCCATTTTTTAATGATTTAGGAGTTTATTAAAACTTCTTAAAGCTTGTTTGTTAAGCAATGAACGGCGGGCTATTTCAAAACAATCATCAAAGCTTTTGTTTTTATAAATTGTTTTAATAGCAACACCTGCATTAGCAATTACTACACTGTTTTGGGCATTTGAGCCCCTGCCATTGAGGATATCCATAAAAACCCGTGCTGATTCTTCTACCGTTTTACCACCTTTTATTTCTTCAGGCAAAACAGTATTAAATCCTAGTTCTTTTGGTGATACGATAGAAATACCAAAACTATTTTGAATTTGGGTACTATCGGTTAATGATATTTCATCGTAGCCATCAAGGCTATGGACAATATGATAATTAATATCCAATTGCTGATAAATATAATTATACATACGAGCCAGTTCCAGGTTAAAAACCCCAATTAATTGATTTTTAGGTGATGCCGGATTAACCATAGGCCCCAACATATTAAAAAATGTTTTTACTGATAATTCGCGTCGTATGGATGCAATATTTTTCATGGCAGGATTAAAGGCCGGTGCATGCAAAAAACAAATCCCTGCATTATCAATTTCAGTTTTTAATTTACTGGCATCTGCAGAAAAATTATAGCCAAAATATTCCAAAACATTAGACGAGCCACAGGTTGATGAAACACCATAATTCCCGTGTTTTACGACTTTTTCGCCGGCACCGGCAACTACAAATGACGCCAATGTAGAAATATTAAAAGTATCCTTTTGGTCACCTCCCGTGCCACACAAATCGATGGTATTAAATTCCGATAGGTCGACACGGATACTTAATTCCTGCAAAGCATCTCTAAATCCCTGCAACTCATCCAGGGTTATATTTCGCAACTGAAAAACCGTTAAAAAGGCTGCCAATTGCGATGGGTTATATTCACCATTGGCGATTTTCATTAATATTTGCCGTGCATCCTCACGTGTTAGCGTTTGATGTTGAAATAATTGATTTAGTATAGTTTTCATTTTATTATTTTTAATTATCCTTTAAAGTTTAACAAAACAGCAGCTTTGATGACAAAGCACTGATATCAAAAGATTTATTCCCTAAAGATGGAAATTTCACCTCTGCTTTTTGCGTATCGAAAAGCCAGTTTTTAATGATTTGTGCTCCCACTTCAGTTAAAACAGATTCAGGATGAAACTGCACTCCTTTCACATCATAACTTTTGTGCGATAATGCCATAATATTTCCCTGTTCATCTTCTGCAGTTACTTTCAAACATTCAGGAAAATTATCTTTAGCTGCAATCCATGAATGATACCTTCCGGCAAAAAACCGCTCAGGTATATTAACAAAAAGGCTATCTTTTGCAGTGATCAAAATTTCAGTGCTAATACCATGAAAAACCTCATCCAGATTTTTCAGTTGCCCGCCAAACACCTCGGTAATTGCCTGTAAACCCAAACATACTCCCAAAATGCTTTTTATCGGAGCATATTTTTTAATGACCTGTTTTAACATGCCCGCTTCATTGGGAATTCCCGGGCCAGGTGATAGCATAATTTTATCATATGCAGCCACCTTTTCAATATTCAGTTTATCGTTTCTAACAACATCTATATCTTGCTGCAATAAAGATTGTACAAGATGTACGAGGTTGTATGTAAATGAATCATAATTATCGATGATTAATACTTTCATCTTCATTAATTTTTAGAAATTGATTTTACATGTTTTATTATGTTTTCAGGCTTATGCTGACTGTTGGCTTTTTTTACAGCCAATTTTAATGCGCCAAGTTTATGATTTACTTCCTGCAATTCTTTGTTTTTATCTGATTTTGAAACTATTCCGGCGCCAGCCTGATAGTAAAGGGTATTATTTTTACTTAAAAATGTACGGATGGTAATTGCCATATTTATATTCCCGTTAAACCCTATAAAACCAATACATCCGCCATAAAATCCACGTTCATTTGGCTCATAGGTATCGATTAACTGCATAGCTTTATATTTTGGCGCCCCAGTAAGCGTTCCTGCCGGGAAAGTATCGGTTATAATCTTTACCTTATCGGATGATTGATCCAGCTCACCGGATACTTTAGAAACAATATGAATTACATGAGAATAAAAATGTAATTCTTTAAAATTCTCAACCTTAACATTCCGGGTAGTTTTACTGAGATCGTTTCGTGCCAAATCAACCAACATGATATGTTCGGCATTCTCTTTAATATCTTTAGACAACTCTTCGGACAACTTTTTATCTTCAATATCATTACCCGTACGTTCATAAGTACCGGCAATGGGGTTTATATAAGCTTTATTATTTTTTATTTCGATTTGCGACTCGGGCGATGAACCAAATAACCTGAAATTACCAAAATCAAAATAAAAAAGGTAAGGAGAAGGATTTAGCGAGCGTAGTTGTCGGTATACATTAAAATCATCACCTAAAAATTTTTGCGAAAACCTGCGTGACAATACCAACTGAAAAACATCGCCACGCATACAGTGTGCTTTAGCATTTTTTACCTTATTAATATATTCCAAATCAGACATGTTGGTTGATTCTTTTCCGGTAACCTGAAAAGGATAATTGGAAATCTTTCCCTGATTAATAATTGCTTGAATGCTTTGTAAGCTGCTTTTTTCACCAGGCAACAAATTTTCTATAATTGTAATTTCATTTTTAAAATGATTAAATGCAATAATGTATTGGAAAAGCGAAAAATGCAGGGCCGGAATAGATGATTCATCAGGTCGGTTTTTCAATTTAATTGTTTCAAAATACTGTACTGCCTCATAACTTATATATCCAAAAAAACCATTAAAAAAGAACTCTGAATTAGAATTTTGAAAAGATTGAAAAAATTCATTCAGTTGATCCACAGCTTGTTTAGGTTGATCAATCTTTATCTCCTCCTCTTGGTTTTGAACTTTTATCGCTATTTTCTCTTTGTAAACCGTAAATCCTGCAACTGGTTTTATTCCGATAAATGAATAGCAATTATCGAGATGGTGAAAATCAGAACTTTCAAGCAAAACCGATCCTGGAAAAACATCTCTGATCTTTAAATAAACACTTACTGGTGTTTGTGTATCGGCAAGCATAGTTAATGAACGGGTTGTAATTGTTTTCATATTTTATTGATTTAGATTAAACAAAAAAAGCCTGTCGTGGGAACGACAGGCCTTGATTTAACTTGGGCATAGCACGTTTACCTCACAACTTGTTGCGAATTAGCTTGTGCCACCACCAAAATTTATTGTTTACTTTATTGATCATCATTAACGGTTTAAAAACAAAACAGCCCTTCGTGATTTCGAAGGGCTGCTGGTTATTTTATATAGAATGGCCTTTATATCACGATTTGTTCGAGTTGTAATTGTACCACCACCAATTTCTATTTTGTAAAATCATAATTTTGTAATTTGATTTTACAAAAGTAAAAAATATTTTTTATAAAACAAATCTTATTTTATATTCTCAATCCAATAACTAAAACATCATCAATTTGTTCAAGATTTCCTCTCCAGTCTTCAAAAAAATGATTAAGATACTCTTTTTGCTCTTGCATTGTTTTATGATGAATATTAAGAAGCAAATCCTGAAAAGGCTTGTATTTTAATTTACGTCCATCCTCTCCCCCAAATTGATCGGTAAATCCATCAGAAAAGATATAAATAGTTTCATTACCATTAATCATAGCTGTCCTAAATATTTTTAAAATTAAAAAATACAAACGTAATTACAGGTATTTTGGACAGATTTTTACTATTATTAAAAACGAATCCCCCCATTTAAATAAAATCCCTTGTTTATATT
>JAYEKP010000241.1:0-31235 GCA_034661075.1 Bacteroidota bacterium | reverse complement strand
CAAAGAGTGTTAAATTTGTTTTCATAGCCAATTTATATTTTAGTTGGTTAGTACTACAAAAATAAGGGCTCTTTAAACAAGAGCTCTAAATTGGCTATCTTTTTTTATTATTTAGGACAGATGTGATGTTTTTTATAAATTTTTAAGCTACGCTAAATTAAATTAGCTGTAAAAAAAGCCCGACCTACAAGCCGGGCTTCATGACAATATCTTATTTTTTTATGATTCATCTTCCAACATAATTTCCAGCATTTTTATGGCTGCAACAGGGATTGAAGTACCCGGGCCAAAAACACCGGCTACACCAGCATCATAAAGAAACTTATAATCCTGTGTAGGAATAACACCGCCCACAATAATCATAATATCTTCGCGGCCTAATTTTTTCAACTCTTCAATAACTTGCGGAACCAATGTTTTATGTCCGGCAGCTAATGACGAAACACCTAAAATGTGGACATCATTTTCAACCGCTTGTTTAGCTGCTTCAGCTGGTGTTTGAAACAATGGACCGATATCCACGTCAAAACCAAGGTCGGCATATCCGGTAGAAACCACTTTTGCTCCACGGTCGTGACCGTCCTGGCCCATTTTCGCAATCATAATTCGTGGCTGGCGTCCTTCTTTTGCTGCAAATTTCTGCACCAGCTCTTTTGCTTTTTGATAATTTGCATCATCTTTTGATTCTGACATATACACTCCTGATATTGATCGTATAACTGCTTTATATCTTCCAGCTACTTTTTCGCAGGCATCGGATATTTCGCCCAGTGATGCACGCTTTTTCGCAGCATCTACAGCTAATTCCAATAAATTTCCTTTGCCGGTAGCCGCGCATTCTTCTATTTTTTTCAATGCAGCCTGCGTTTCTTCCTCGTTCCTTTCTGCTTTTAATTTTGCCAGTCGCTTAAGCTGTGCTTCGCGCACTGCTGTATTATCAACATCCAGTGTTTCAATAGGATCTTCCTTTTCCAGTTTGTATTTATTGATCCCAACAATGATATCCTTACCCGAGTCAATTCTTGCCTGCTTTCTTGCGGCAGCTTCTTCAATACGCATTTTGGGAATCCCTGTTTCAATAGCTTTTGCCATTCCTCCCAGCTTTTCAATTTCCTGAATATGCTCCCATGCTTTATGTGCAATTTCATGGGTAAGCTTTTCTACATAATAAGAACCAGCCCAAGGGTCAACCGCCCGGCATATTTGTGTTTCTTCCTGGATGTAAATTTGCGTATTACGTGCAATACGTGCTGAAAATTCAGTAGGCAAAGCAATAGCCTCATCTAAGGCATTGGTATGTAACGATTGGGTGTGGCCCAATGCAGCACCCATAGCTTCAACACATGTACGGGCAACATTATTAAACGGGTCTTGCTCTGTTAAACTCCAACCTGATGTTTGCGAGTGTGTACGCAATGCCATCGATTTTGGATTTTTGGGATTAAACTGTTTAACCAGTTTTGCCCAAAGCATTCGTGCTGCACGCATTTTGGCAATCTCCATAAAGTGGTTCATTCCAACGGCCCAGAAAAATGATAACCGTGGAGCAAACGAATCGATATCCATTCCTGCATTTACTCCGGTACGTAAATACTCTAAGCCATCAGCCAGTGTATATGCAAGTTCAATATCGGCAGTAGCTCCGGCTTCCTGCATATGGTAGCCTGAAATACTGATGGAGTTAAATTTGGGCATATTTTTCGAGGTGTACTCAAAAATATCGGCAATAATTTTCATCGAGAATTCAGGTGGATAGATATATGTATTACGCACCATGAATTCTTTCAGAATATCATTCTGGATTGTCCCGCTTAACTTTTCCAGTGGCACTCCCTGCTCTAATCCTGCCACAATATAAAATGCCATAATAGGTAAAACAGCTCCATTCATGGTCATGGATACCGACATTTTATCCAGCGGAATCTGGTCGAAAAGGATTTTCATATCCAGGATAGAATCCACAGCTACACCAGCTTTCCCCACATCGCCAACAACTCTTTCGTGGTCCGAATCGTATCCGCGATGTGTTGCCAGGTCGAAGGCAATAGATAATCCTTTTTGGCCGGCGGCTAAATTTCTTCTGTAAAAAGCATTGGATTCTTCGGCAGTAGAGAATCCTGCATACTGGCGGACTGTCCATGGACGCATGGCATACATGGCAGAATAAGGCCCTCTTAAATAAGGTGCTAATCCTGCAGCATAATTGAGATGCTCCATATTTTCCAGGTCATCTTCCGAATAAACATTTTTCACCTCAATTTTTTCCGGTGTTGTCCATTCGGCTTTAATATTGTTTTGTTTTTCCCAATCTTTTACCGAACCATGTTTCGGTTGGGGAAGTTTTAAATCTATATGGCTAAAATTTGGTTTCATCTTGTTCGTATTTTGATTATTAGTAATCAGGCTGCCTGCATCAAGCAGGCTCATATCTATTTATTCGATTCCTAATTCTTTTTGAAAACCTTTTAATGTTTCCAACAGGTTTGATTTTATATGAATAAAATGTTTCATTCCTTTAGTTTTTAAATCATCCACACATGCAGGATAACCGGCAACTACCGTAATGGCTTTACTACCGATTTGTTCATATACTGCAGGTGCTACTTCGGGATATTCATCATCGGAGCTACAAACCACAACAATATCCGAGTTTTGTCCTACTGCAGCTTTTACTCCCTCCTCAACGGAATCAAAACCCAGGTTGTCGATAATGTCAAACCCTGCGCAAGCAAAAAATCCGGAAGCAAAACCGGCTCTTGCTTTTCGCATTGCAGGATTTCCGATAGTTAATAAGAAAACTTTTGGTGTTTTAGCTGACTGATCGGTTTTCAATCGAAGCAATTCAATCTCTTCGGCTCCGCGATAAGGTTTTATAGGTTCTGCAATGGCATCATCTCTTTTATTAACCTGAGTAATAATCGTACCTGCATCATATTTAGCATCCATTTTTTCTGAAGCATTGGGATATTGATTTACCCCCAAGATAACTTCTTTGCGAGAGGCGATATTATGATTTCGCTTATTAGCCGTTTCGTTTACTTTTTCCTGTATTATTCCGGCTTTAAATGCCTCAATATACCCGCCTTTATCTTCAAATTCTTTAAACAGGCTCCATGCATGTTCAGCTATAGAGGTGGTTAGATTTTCGATATAATACGATCCACCAGCAGGGTCAACCACCTTATCAAAATAAGATTCTTCTTTTAAGATAATTTGTGTATTTCGGGCAATTCTTTCAGCAAAATCAGTTGGTTTTTCGAACGGTACATCATAAGGTGTAACCGTAAGCGAGTCAATTCCTGAAAGTACTGCCGACATCGATTCGGTCGTTCCACGAAGCATATTTACATAGGGATCGTAAATGGTTTGGTTCCACCTAGAAGTTTCTGCATGAATATTCATTTTAGCTACTTCTTTGTTTTTGGGTTCATAGACTTCAACAATCTTTGCCCAAAGCATTCGTGCAGCTCTGAATTTGGCTATTTCCATAAAGTAGTTGGTGCTTACACCAAAATTAAACTTTATGTTTTGTGCTATCGTATCAATATCCAGGCCTTTTCCGGTTAAAATACTCAGGTATTGGTTCCCCATGGATAAAGCAAATCCTAATTCCTGAACGATGGATGCTCCCGAGTTACTGAACATCTCACCGTTCACACCTATTGTACGAAGGTTTGGAAGATCTTTCGTTTTCTCAACCAGCTCTTTTGCAGTTTCAAACACTTCATCCTGTGCTTTACAGAAATTTCCACGTAACGAAAGATGAGCTAAAGGATCGAAGCAAACAGAGCCTTTTACCTGACTGGCATCAATATTCTCTGCCTTAATTTTATTTTTTAAGAAATCAACAAACGGATGAGCAGCAAGTGCCCCCATAATGTTAAGTTCAATACTTTTTAAACAGATATCTTTTAAAAGACTCTCAAAATCGTAGTCTGAAAACTCTTCTCTTGGAGTTAAATCAAAACCTATTGAGTCCACACCACGCATTAATACGTTCAATGCTTTTTTATTGGCTTTCCCGGGATCCGTAGCATCAATATTTTGTCGGATATACCACTCATTTGATTTAACTTTATTTCCTCTAACATAAGGAAATTCGCCGGGAACATATTTAACATGCTTCAAATTTTTAAGGTGTTCGGCACGATAATATGGCCGAACGTTAAACCCCTCAATGGTTCTCCAGACCAACTTCTTTTCATAATCAGCGCCTTTTAAATCCGCTTTTATCTTATCTTCCCACTCCTGTGTTGAAACAGGGGGAAATTCTTCGAACAATTTTGTTTGTTTCATTTTGTCTGTCATAACAAATTGTTAATTGTTAAATTTTGTACAAAATTAGTGCATTCCATATTAAAAATCATGACTTTTAACATAAAATCATATGCTTTACAATAGGTTTAAGAATATAAAACTTAATCAAAAAAAATACTGGGTAATTAGTGCTGAAAAAAAGAGTAATCATCTTTCTGCTGCGATTCGTCGAGGTGACCATACTTTTCGGCTACATGATCAAGGGTCTTCATTAATTCGTTTACATCCAATGAAGTTACCAGCTTCATTCTTGTTTCCTTAAAATGGGGTAACCCTTTAAAATAGTTTGACAGGTGGCGTCGAATTTCGAAAATACCACGGGGTTCTCCTTTCCATTCGATGGATTTTTTCAGATGAAGCTTTGCAATTTCAACTTTTTTCTTTATGGTTAAAGGCTTCATTATCTCTCCTTTTTCCAGATATTCTTTTATTTCTTTAAAGATCCAGGGTCTTCCAACGGTAGCTCTTCCAATCATTATTGCATCTACCCCGTATTTATCAAACGCTGTTTTTGCCGATTCGGCATCTTTGATATCACCATTTCCAATAATTGGTATTTTTATTCTTGGATTATTTTTTGTTTCTCCAATCAGAGACCAGTCTGCTTCGCCTTTATACATTTGCATCCTAGTACGCCCATGGATAGCCAGTGCTGCTATTCCTTTATCTTGTAATTGTTCAGCAAGTTGTACAATAATTTTACTGTCATCATCCCAACCTAAGCGAGTTTTTACGGTAACAGGAATATTTACTGCTTTTACTATTGCTTCGGTCATTTCAAGCATTAGTGGAATATTTCTCAACATTCCGGCTCCTGCACCCCGGGTGGCTATTTTTTTTACCGGGCATCCAAAGTTTAAATCAATAAAATCAGGTTCTGCTTCTTGGGCCATTTTTGCAGCTTCCACCATCGAATCCACCTGATGGCCATACAACTGAATTGCTGCAGGCCTTTCAAAATCGAACAATTTTAATTTTTTATAGCTTTTTTTGCAATCACGAATCAACCCTTCTGAAGCAACAAATTCGGTATAAACCATATCCGCTCCAAAATATTTGCAAAGATATCGGAATGACGGATCGGTTATATCTTCCATCGGAGCTAAAAAAAGAGGTTTTTCACCCAATGCTATGTCCCCTATTTTTATCAATTTTTTGAATTATTATATTTAAATTAGGCGCAAAATTATTAAAATTTACATAAAAGCATAACCCATGAAAAATTCATTAGCAGCTATACATCCTTTTTCAAAATTTATTTTTTCCCTTTTTATTATTCTTGCTTCATTCTTAATCGTATTTATTATTGGCATTGCTATTGGTATTCCTTTGTTTAATTTAAGTTTCGTCGAACTTCCTTCCGTTATAACAAATTATTCAGACCCTAATAATCTTAAATTTTTAAAATACCTGCAAACCATTCAGGCTATTGGATTATTTATTATTCCAGCTTTTATTATCGGTTATTTTTTTCATCAAAAAACATTGCATTATTTAAAGTTTAATCCAATTGGTTTTTATGCTGTTCTTCTTGTAATTTTTATTATGATAAGTGCCTTACCAACCATTAATTTTTTTGCTATGCTCAATTCAAAAATGCAATTACCCGCTTTTTTAAACGAATTGGAAAACTGGATGAGACAAAAAGAATCGAGTGCTCAAGCTTTAACAGAAGCATTTTTAAAGATGGATAGTTTGGGTAGCTTATGGTTTAACATTTTTATGATTGGTATTTTACCTGCTGTAGGTGAAGAGTTAATATTTCGTGGTGTTATTCAGCGATTATTTGCCGAATGGACAAAAAATATTCATTGGGGAATTTTTATTGCTGCGTTCTTGTTTAGTTTCATGCATATCCAATTTTATGGATTTATTCCCCGTTTGATTCTTGGCATTTTATTTGGCTATCTATTTTATGTCAGTCGATCAATTTGGATTCCTATTTTAGCGCATTTTATCAACAATACTATGGCCGTAGTTTTTTACTATTTCTATGCAGATCAAGTTAGTAAAGAGATTGATACCCTGGGAGCCTCAGAAGGTTCTTATGGATATCTGTTTGTAAGTGTAATATTCCTTTCGTTATTCTTTTACTCGTTTTATCTACACTATCAAAAAAAGAGGGTGGCAAGTTAAATTATCTTAGCCTCATCATTTCTGAAAAGACTGATTCGCCCAATCTCGTTTTTACGAAAAACATATACCACCCCATATTTTTGGGCTTTTTCCCGTTTTAAATCATCAGGTAAATTTTTAAATGTATCTTCCACTTCATTCCAAACGTTTAAAATTATATCATCAGCCTCTTTCCTTAATTCGGCAAGATAACTCAACGCTCTACCATGATTTTTTTGTAATGTTTTCTGGAATTTATAAGCTTCCATAAAATTATCGTAATGAACTTTCACTAAAGCAATTGTTGGATTTGTTATAGGAGTATGTCCTTTCAATTTTCGCTCGGTCGAACCTTCAATTAACTTTTGGCCCCACTCAATAATATCTGTTTCGGTATTTAATGGAGGGAGTTTCGATTCAAAGGCTTTTAATCCAAAAAAATCTCGAACAGCAGGTTGTAACTCACCACGTAAAATAGCCATATTTAAAACCTGAATAAAGTGGGAAATATAGAGCTTTGCCTTCTTTAATTTTTTAAGATATTCTTTATTATTTTTCGTTTGTATATCATACGTATTTTTATATTCTGTCATAGCCTTTTCCCATTTAGGAAGAAAAGACTGGACCCGCTGAAAGGTACTCTGCTTAAAAGCCAGATCCATCGGAGTAAGTTCTTTTCCTTTATTATAGGCATTTTTAAGTGCCTTTTGTCTTGAGTTATCCGTGTTGGGGAGTCTTCTGTAAGGCATAGCTTTTATTTTTTTAGCAATATTAATAACGTGTTGATAAAGTGCGAATATAACAAATAAATTAAAATATGCAAGTCTATTCGTATTTTATTTTTCTATTTCTATGCCTTGATATTGTGAATGTTACTGTTCATAACCCGCAAACGTTCCATTCATTCACAGTTATGACAATTTTACCGTTTAATTTTTCGCCTCAAATCAAACTTTATCAAAAAAAAATGGTCTTATTATTAAATGAATGAATTTTTTGCGTCCTTTGTTTTCTCAAAAATCTGGCGTAAATTCGTTTAAATTTTAACGCATTAATAATCAAATAAATTTATATATTATGTTTAAAAAAGATGTGTATATCGAAAGGCGTAATCGCCTAAAAAACAAACTAAAAGGAGGCCTGGTTCTTTTCTTAGGAAATAAAGAGTCGGCGATGAATTATCTAGATAATGCATATCATTTCAGACAAGACAGTTCATTTCTTTATTTTTTTGGATTAGATATGCCCAACCTGGCAGGTTTAATCGATTTGGATTCAGGAAAAGAATATTTGTTTGGCGATGATTTCACTATTGATGATATTATTTGGATGGGCCTACAACCCACCATAAAAGAGTTAGCCGCTGAAATTGGCGTTGAAAACACAGAACCTTTTAGTCAGTTGGGAAATTATTTGCGCAACGCAAACAATCAAAACAGAAACATCCATGTGCTTCCATTTTACAGAGGTGATACCATCATTCAGTTTAGTAATTTGCTAGAAATCAGTCATAGCGAAGCTGAAAATTTCGTTTCTAGAGAATTAATTAAAGCAGTAGTAGACTTACGATCTATAAAAGACAAATATGAAATAGAAGAGTTAATTAAGGCTGCTGCGATAGGCTATAAAATGCATACCACAGCTATGAAAATGGCAAAACCCGGTGTTTATGAACAAGAAATTGCTGGAACTGTCGAAGGAATTGCGTTAGCTCATGGTGGAATGTTATCTTTCCCCATTATTTTATCACAAAATGGAGAAACACTGCACAACCACGATCACAGTAATATATTACAAGAGGGGAGATTAATGCTTACTGACACGGGAGCTGAAACGACGATGCATTATGCCAGCGATAATACAAGGACTGTTCCGGTGGGTGGAAAATTCTCACAAAAACAAAAAGATATTTATAATATTGTATTGAACGCTGTTGATCATGTTACTTCTTTAATAAAACCAGGTATTCCTTATCGCGACATCCATTTAGAAGCAGCGAGAATCATAGCAGAAGGGTTGACCAATTTGGGCATTATGAAAGGAAATCCCCAGGATGCTGTTCGTGAAGGAGCTCATGCCTTATTTATGCCTCATGGCCTTGGACACATGATGGGACTTGATGTGCACGACATGGAAGGTCTTGGAGAAGATAATGTGGGATATGATAATGAAATTAAACGTTCTACCCAATTTGGATTAAGCGGTTTACGACTTGGACGTAAACTTCAGGAAGGTTTTGTGCTTACCAATGAACCTGGGATTTATTTTATTCCGGACCTTATCCATAAATGGGAAACAGAAAAAATCAATACAAATTTCATAAACTTTGATAAAATTAAAAAAGAATACATCAATTTTGGTGGTATTCGACTGGAAGATGACTTACTGGTAACAGACAACGGATCACAATTACTTGGAAAACGCATCCCTATTACCGTTGAAGAAGTTGAAGAAACCATGAAATCATAAAATTTATAGTTTAAAATTAAAAAACCCTGACAGAAATGCATTTGTCAGGGTTTTTAATAATATTTTTCTGTATAATTACTCGGACTCTGAAAAGGAGGCGGATAAATATTCCCGATTCAAACGTGCAATATTTTCAATGGATATTCCTTTGGGGCATTCTGCTTCACAAGCACCGGTATTGGAACAGCTGCCAAAGCCCAACTCATCCATTTTGGCCACCATATTAAGAGCCCTCCGTTTAGCTTCTGTTTTGCCCTGAGGCAACAGTGCTAACTGAGAAACCTTCGCAGCTACAAACAGCATTGCTGATGAATTTTTACAGGCAGCAACACAAGCACCACAACCGATACAGGCAGCAGCATCAAAAGCTTTATCCGCATTTTCTTTGGGTACCCAAATGGAATTTGCATCCGGAGCCTGTCCTGCATCAATAGAAATAAAACCACCGGCAGACATAATCTTATCAAACGCATTGCGATCAACAATCAAATCTTTTAATACAGGGAACCCTTTGGATCTCCATGGTTCGATCGTAATGGTATCACCATCTTTAAATGCTCGCATGTGTAACTGACAAGTGGCTATTTTATTCCCCTTTCCGTGAGGATATCCATTGATATAAAGGCCACATGAACCGCAAATTCCTTCACGGCAATCATTTTCAAAAGCAACGGGGTCTTTATCTTCTTTTATTAACTTTTCGTTTAAAGCATCTAACATTTCCAGAAATGACATTTCAGGATCAACGCCATCTAATTCATATTTTACAAATTTTCCTTTGGCTTTTGGATTTTCCTGACGCCAGACTCTTAACATTATTTTCATATCGTTAAATTATTTTAAATCGATACTATCGATATTTTATTTATAACTTCTGACTTTTACTTCAACATTTTCAAATTTCAGCTCTTCTTTATGCAGTTTTGGTGGTTTATCGTCACCCTGATATTCCCAGGCAGCAACATAAGAGTACTTATCATCTATACGTTGAGCTTCACCCCCTTCGGTTTGACTTTCTTCTCTAAAATGAGCACCACACGACTCATTGCGATTTAATGCGTCATTCACCATAAGTTTTGCCAGTTCAAAAAAGTCCGCTACTCTTGAAGCTTTTTCAAGCTCCTGATTGATCTCGTTGAGTTTTCCCGGTATTTTTACATCACGCCAAAACTCCTTTTGCAAGTCATCGATCATTTCCAGCGCTTTTTTTAGTCCTTCCTCATTTCGTTTCATGCCACAATAATCCCACATAATTTTTCCCAATCGCTTATGAAATGATTTTACCGTCTGGGTTCCATTTATGTTCAGAAATTTATTTAACCGTTCTACAGCTGCATTTTCTGCATCAACAAATTCCTGATCATCCGTTGATGGCAATTTGGTTCTTATTTCATCAGCAAGGTAGTTTGATATGGTATTGGGAAGAATAAAATATCCATCACCGGCGCCTTGCATAAGTGAGCTTGCTCCCAACCGATTTGCTCCATGATCCGAAAAATTGGCTTCGCCAATGGCAAATAATCCTGGAATAGTAGTCATTAAGTTATAATCAACCCACAACCCACCCATCGTATAATGGCCTGCAGGATAAATCATCATGGGCGTTTCATAGGGGCTTTCTCCTGTTATTTTTTCATACAGTTCGAACAAATTGCCATACTTTCCCTTAATGGCTTTTTTCCCTTGTTTTTGCACAGCATCTCTAAAATCGAGATAAACAGCCAGCCCGGTTTTACCAACGCCATAACCACTGTCGCATCTTTCCTTAGCTGCACGGGCAGCAACATCACGAGGCACTAAATTTCCGAAAGCAGGGTATCGGCGCTCAAGGTAGTAATCTCGCTCTTCATCCGGGATATCATTGGGTTTACGCTTATCCCCTTTTGCTTTGGGCACCCAGATACGTCCATCATTACGTAACGATTCCGACATAAGCGTTAGCTTGGATTGATATTCGTTTAAAACAGGGATACTCGTAGGATGGATCTGAACAAAACTGGGGTTCCCAAAATAAGCGCCTTTTTTGTAAGCCTGCCATGCAGCCGATCCATTTGAATTAACGGCTAATGTAGATAAATAATAGATAGTTCCGTATCCACCAGTAGCCAAAACAACAGCATGAGCTACATGTCTTTCAATTTCACCGGTAACTAAATTCCGGGTAATAATTCCTCGAGCTTTACCGTCAATAACAACAATATCAAGCATCTGTCGACGGCTAAACATTTTTACTTTTCCTTTCGCCACCTGCCGTTTTAAAGCAGAATAGCCTCCCAACAACACTTGTTGTCCGGTTTGTCCTTGTGCATAAAAGGTACGCGAAACCTGTACGCCTCCGAATGTACGGTTGGCTAAAGTGCCACCATATTCCCGTGCAAAAGGAACACCCTGAGCGGTTAGTTGATCAATGATTGCACTACTTACTTCGGCAGCACGGTATACATTAGCTTCCCGGGCACGATAGTCTCCTCCTTTGATCATATCATAAAATAAACGATAAACACTATCGCCATCGTTTTTATAGTTTTTGGCGGCATTAATTCCTCCCTGGGCAGCTACAGAGTGTGCCCTACGAGGAGTATCCTGATAACAAAAAGATTTTACATTGTACCCTAGCTCTGCCAACGTAGCAGCGGCAGGGGCTCCAGAAATTCCGGTTCCAACAACAATAATATCTAATTTTTTCTTGTTGTTTGGACTTACCAGTTTCATGGTCGCTTTATATTGGTTCCATTTTTCGGCTAATGGCCCCTCTGGTATTTTTGCATTTAATTTACTCATATAGTGTATGTGTTACTTTTTTATTATTCCTTTTATACTACATATTTGATTAAAAAATAAACAGGGATGGTAGCAAAACCACCGGCAATAATAATGGCATAGACATAAGCAATAACTTTTAACCGTTTTATCCATTTGTCGTTATCCCATCCTAACGTTTGAAAAGCTGACCAAAATCCATGGGTAAGATGTAGAAATAAAAAAACGGCACCCAGGATATAAATCGCATCATACCACCACCTTTGAATAAAAAGCCCGGATACCAGGCTGTATATATCATGCATCTCTCCTCCCCCGTTGTATGAGATCGTATCTACAGTACCAAACTTAATATGCCAGAAAAAATTAGACAGGTGGATCACCAAAAATATGAATATCAATCCACCAAGAATAAACATATTTTTAGCTGCCCAATCGGTTTTGGAACGGTTTATAACTTTATAATTTTGTGGCCTGGCTTTTTGATTTTTAAGCGTAATATATGTTGCATAAAGAATATGCAAGATAAGGCCCAAAGCCAGTACCGGTTCAATAATTTTCATGATAAAGTTGCTACCCATAAAATTGGCTGCTACATTAAATAGCTCACCATCACCAACAAGTAATAGTAAATTAATGGATAAATGGACCATTAAAAATAACATGAGAAAAATTCCAGTAATACTCATGAAAAATTTTTGCCCAATAGCTGAAGTAAAAAATCTGCTCATAAAATTTAATTTTAGTAGAACATTAATTATCTTGCGAAAAAAACTAGATATACTAACACATAAACAAATATAGTTTTTTAAATATGTAAACTCAACGTTAAATTATACATTCATTATAATTTAAAATTATTCTAAGTTATGAAATATATGCCGTTGGACAACACATTGTTCGTAAAGAACAGAAAAAAACTAATAAAACTCTTACAGCCCAATTCCATAGCCTTAATCCACTCAAATGATGAGATGCCTCGCAATGGAGATCAATATTTCCCCTTTCGGCAAAATTCCGATCTTTTTTACCTGACAGGCATCGATCAGAAAAAAACCATCCTTACGTTATGTCCCAATCATCCGGACAAAAGTCTTCGGGATATCCTGTTTATTATTGAAAGTAATGAAAAAATTGCTACCTGGGAAGGGCATAAATACACCATCGAAGAGGCTCAAAAAGCCTCTGGTATTGAAACGGTTAAATTTATTTCATCCTTTGATTCTGTATTTCGGGAATTAACCTTAAAAGCAGACAACATCTACATTAATTTACTCGAAAATCCCAAGTTTAAACCCGAGGTTAAATCGGCTGATAAACGATTTATTTCAACCCTTGAAAACGAATTTCCAGCTCATGATTTTCTTCGTTTAGCTCCTTTATTAAAAAAACTCAGGCTGATAAAAGAACCTGAAGAGATCAAGTTAATGCAAAACGCTTGTGATATTACCGAAAAAGCATTCCATAGAATTATGCATTTCGTAAAACCAGGGGTAACCGAATACCAGGTTGAGGCCGAGCTTACTCATGAATTTTTATGGAACAGGGCAAACGGCCATGCGTATCCTCCTATTGTGGCATCCGGGAAAAATGCTTGTGTATTACACTATACCGAAAACAATAGCAAATGTAAAGACGGTGATTTATTATTGATGGATTTTGGCGCCGAATATGCCAATTATGCTGCCGACTGTTCAAGAACAATTCCTGTAAACGGAAAATTCACACCCCGACAAAAAGAGTGTTACGAAGCCGTTTTAAGAGTAATGAACAAAGCTATTGGATGGTTAACACCCGGCACCACCATTAACAGGGTAAATGAAAGAGTTGAAAATCTTTTACAAGAAGAACATATCCGATTAGGATTATATAGTAAAAAAGATGTAGAAAATCAAGATCAGAACAACCCACTGGTAAAGAAATACTATCCACACGGGACCTGCCACTTTATCGGGCTGGATGTACATGACGTTGGTGAAAGAAATGTAACTTTAGAGGAGGGTATGATATTAACTTGTGAGCCAGGAATATACATCCCTGAAGAAAATATAGGTATTCGTATTGAAGATGATATAATAGTAGCCCACAAACCCGTGAATCTTATGGGAAATATCCCAAAAGAAGTGGATGAAATTGAAAAGATTATGGCAGATTAATTGTTGTTCATTAAAATTATCTAAAAATTTTTGTTAAAACGATAATCAAAAATTATGACATTTACTATTCAATGGCAGGAAAAAGGAGTGTTTATAACCTTTAGAGGAATTGTGAAATCACAAGACCTAATTGATGCTAACAATTATTTATTAAGTAATGCTGATTTTGACTCTTTAGACTACCAGGTCATTGATTTTTCGGATGTAAAAGATTTTAAAGTTACCTCATATGATATGGGTATTATAGGCTCAATGAACAACTCTCAAACACTTTTTAATAAAAAGATGAAAGTTGCTTTCATAACCTCTGACATTTACATCAAAGAACAAATTAAAGAGTATAATAAATACATGATTAAAACCGATTGGGAAATTCAGATCTTTAAAAATCTCCAAGAAGCAAAAAAATGGGTTGAAATTTGATGAGTAATTTTTTAACGATACACAACAAAAAAATACATTATATTGATATAGGCCAAGGTGATCCTATTGTTCTACTTCACGGATACCTCGAATCATTATCTGTTTGGGGGAATTTTGCACAACAGCTCTCGGAAAAATACCGTGTTATTGTTTTGGATATTCCTGGACACGGAAAAAGTGAAGCCCTTGCAGAAAAACATAGTATGAAAATGTTGGCAGACTGTGTCTATGATGCTTTAAAATTGTTAAAAATAAACCAATGTTTGATGATAGGACACTCCATGGGAGGTTATATTACGCTAATGTTTCATTATCTTTATCCCGAATTGCTTTCCGGTTTTTCTCTTTTCCACTCCCATCCATTTGCCGATACCGAAGAAACAAGAAAGAACAGAATGCGGGAAATTGACTTGGTTAAGAATGGTAAAAAAGATATTCTGGCTAAAATGAATATTCCCAATGCCTTTGCTCAAAAAAATCTTGTGGATTTGAAAGATGAAGTGGATAAATCTAAGGCAATAGCTATACAAACTTCTAACAAAGGCATCATTGCCAACTTACATGCCATGCTTAATCGACCTGATTTTTCAGATGAGCTGGACAAAACATCCAAACCTTTTCTCCTGATTGCCGGTAAACATGACAACTATATTCCTTTTGATACAGTCGTTCCCAGTATAAAATTTCCTGAAAACTCAACTTTTTGTGTGTTGGAAAATTCTGGTCATATGGGATTTGTGGAAGAAAAAGAAAAATCAGTGGTTTGTATTGATCGTTTTTTAGAGAATATTAAAAAATCCAAATAAAATAATTTTTTAAAACAATAAGCACCTCTTCCCAAAATCATTAAATCCATTGAAAATAAACATTAAAAAAATCCGATGCTACAACCACTGCATCGGATTTTCATTTAAACAACCATCTGTAAAAAGCTGGTTTTATCCAGCTTTACTCTTCATCTAATTGATTATTATAATATTGATAAGAGCCATAACCGGTACCATAACCCTGTCTCATTCCACGGGCATTTCTATAACCAGCACCCGCACGTCCGGAACCACAGTTATATCCACGGCCCCTAGCCGACATAGAGTCAAAATAAACCTTTTGCTCGTCGGTTAATTGTTTACATACATCCTGTCGGTGTTTTGCTGAAGCTTTCATCATTTTATTATGGACTTCGGTCATTCGATCAATTACCGAATTAATCTCCTTAAGGTCTGCTTTATCGGTTGTATTAAGCGTTCTTTTTCGAGCTCTTAATTCATTCATCTGATTCCGGTAATTGTTCATCTCTTTCCAGTGATCAACCCTTAAGGCTTCAATTTGTGTTTCCTGGTCAGCGGTTAGGTTGGGTATTCTCCAACAGGTTCCGTCGTTGCGGTAAGGCCTGTCAATATTACTCTTAAAATTTCTTCCTCGTTGGGCGAATCCTTGTATTCCGGCAAGCATTAAAAATGCAAGCATTAATACGGTGGTTCTTTTTACATTTTTTGTTTTCATCTTTTTTAATTTTTTTATGTGTAACATTTCTTTCTTTCGAATTTCTGCTTATTGGACACCGATACTTTTAATTTATTACAGCAAGTATTATTAAATCATTATTTTTTTTATGATCTGATTTTTTAGGTTAGTTTCCTGGATTAATAAAAAATTCAAGTAAAATCAACCCGGAGAACTTATATCCAATAAAAAATTGTGTACTTTTATTTCGTTTGAAAAAAGAAAATTATTCTTCTAAAAAGCAAATAAACAATTATGGAACCACTAATTATTGGAGCCTCTGAAGAGCGCCCGGGAATAAATTTAGACCCTCAAAGTAATAAATTTATGATTTTCGGCAAATCTTTTCCCGAGGAAGCTAAAAAATTTTATGAACCAATTATGCTTTGGTTGGAGGAGTATGCAAAAAAACCAAATAAAGAAACAACCTTTGAAATACGGCTCGATTACTATAATTCAGCCACTTCGACTATTTTATTAGAAATTATACATTTATTGAATTCCCTATTCCAAAAAGGGCATAAAGTAAAAATTTTATGGCACTATCTAGAGTTGGACGATGATATGCTGGATGCTGGAAAAGAGTACAGTGAAATGGTTAATATACCTTTTGAATTTATTCCTTTTGAAAATTTTTAAAATAAACCTGGAGGGAAAAACAAAAATCCTGCGAAAGTTTTACTTCTCGCAGGATTTGTTTTCTTATTTTTTTGAACTAAAAAATTCAGGTTTCTGCTGATGAAATTCGGTAGCCTCCTGGTAATGTTTAGCAAAGTTAATCAGAGAAGCTTCCTCATATAAGTTACCAATAAAACTTATGCTTGTAGGATGTTGTTCATCGTCAAACCCATTAGGCACTACAACACATGGGTACCCAGTAAGGTTGGTCATTAGCAGTTGATCGCCGCCGTAACTGGGTGTAACAATTATGTCGTAGTTTTGAATAACCTGATGTAACTCTTCAATTAACTGATCGCGTAAACGGCTGGCCTGAATATATTCTACGGCAGGAATAAAACGTGCAGATCTGAAAATATTGGGCCAGGCATATTGATGTTGTGCAGTTAATTGATCATCCCGGTTGCTTCGGGTAAGGTCATCAAATGCTGCCGCAGCTTCTGCTTCTAAAATTATGGCTAATGAATTAACCGGCAAATCATTTGGAAGCGCTACTTCGTGGAGGGTAACACCCAGCTCTTTTAAAACAATAAGCGTAAGGCTGTCATTCTTTTTTCCTCTGTATTCTTCTTCAAAAAAAGATTTTAAATAACCCACCTTAAAATCTGTGATTTTATTTTCTTTATAGTTAAACGGATAATTGGTTGTTGAAGGATCCTTTTCATCTACTCCTCTGATGGCATCAAAAACCAGGGCACAATCGAATGCGTTTCGGCAAATAGGGCCTACCTTATCCATCCTCCAACTCAGGGCCATGGCTCCATGTCGACTTACACGGCCAAATGTTGGCCGTAATCCGGTTACCCCACAGCGCGTGGAAGGAGAAACGATAGATCCCCAGGTTTCGGTTCCTATCGCAAAACCTACAAGCCCTGCAGCCGTAGCTGATGCAGCGCCAGCAGAGGATCCACTGGAACCCTGGGTTAAATCCCATGGGTTTTTGGTTATCCCTCCAAACCAAACATCACCCATAGCCAAAGCACCTAATGTCAATTTGGCTACCAAAACAGCTCCGGCATCTTCAAGCTTTCTTACCACTGTTGCTGTTTTATCAATTTGCTGGCCTTTGTAGGGTGCAGCACCCCAGGTTGTTTTGTATCCCTCAACGGCAAACAAATCTTTTATTCCGTAAGGGATTCCATGCAAAGGGCCACGGTAATGTCCCTGTGATATCTCCATATCGGCTTTTGCTGCTTGTTTTAATGCCATATCTTCGGTTAAACTTACTACACATTGCAAAGTGTCATCATATTTTTTCAATCGATCAAGGTATATTTCAGTAATTTGTAACGATGTTAATTTACGAGCTTTGATAAGTGCCGCAAACTTTGAAACTGGATAAAAAGCCAGCATCTCCATATTTTCAAGAAGCTCAACATTCTCGAGTAGTTCCCATTGAATGTTTTCTTGCTTAACAGGAATGTTAAATTGCTGGGGCCTGGGGTCAAAATAAAGCCTTGGCGCAATTTCATTCCCTATTTTCATGGTTCGCATTTTTTGGTAACTCTCCCGATAATTGTTCAGAGACTCAAGCATTGAGTCGATTTCTGTTTCGGTTAATTGTAAATCAACAATTTTTTGAGCCAATTAAACGGTTTTTGAATCAATTTTTTCATGATTGGTATTAGTATTACACGAGAAAAAAACAAAAAATAAAATTGAAATTAAAATACAGTAAATTTTTGTTTTCATCTAAATAGGTTTTGACAAAGTTTAAATCATGAGAAATATAAATAATAAAGCTTGATAATCCATAACAATTCACTCTCTTTTTCTTGACATCTTTAAAATTAAACATAAAAATTTTATATTTGGTTTTTCTAAAAAATCACTTTTCAGGAATACCATATTTAAAGGCCATCAAAAAAGCAAAAACAAAACTTTTTTAGAAAGGAATGACGAGACTTTCAAGCATCTCATAAAAAACTCCTTCGATATATTTGTGCTTTTAGATGAAAAAGGAAACCAGCAGTATGTAAGCGAATCATGTGAAAAAATTTTAGGATATAAACCTGAAGAATTGATGAATTTCCCGGTTATTGAGAAAATGATACATCCCGAAGATCAGGAAAATACAAGGGAAGAATTGCTTAAGATGATAAATGGAACAAGTTATGGAGGTGCTCAATATCGCCACCGGCATAAAAAAGGAGGATGGGTCTATCTTGAAGCCTTTGGTTCTAATCAATTACAAAACCCGAATATACAGTCAATAATTTTAAATGTCAGAGACATTACCGAACGAAAAAAAGTTGAAAAGGAATTAGAAGAAAGCCAAAATCAATTAAAAGAATTAATTGCAACCAAAGATAAATTTTTTTCCATCATTGCTCACGATCTGATTTCACCTTTTAACAGTATTATTGGTTTGAGTGATTTGATTGATTTCAATCTGAAAGAAAATAATATTTCTCTTCTATAATAAAATCATCAATAGCTCCTCGAAACAAACTTTAAACCTGCTTACCAACCTTTTAGAATGGGCCAAAACGCAAACCGGGAAAATTCAATTTAATCCCGAACCCGTTGAACTTACCCACGAAATTAATGAAGTTATCAACCTTTGTCGGGTTTCGGCAAAACAAAAACAGATAACCATTCAACAAGAGTTGCCGGAAAAGCTCCCTGTTTTTGCTGATAAATTAATGATTCATACGATTATAAGAAATCTGATTTCCAATGCTGTAAAATTTACGAACCCATTTGGGAATATTCTGGTTTCCGCACAACAATCCGAAGGGCATATTATTGTATATGTGGATGATAATGGAATAGGCATTAAGAAAGAACAATTGAATCAATTATTCTCTATTGATAACAATTCTTCAAAACCCGGTACTCAGAATGAAAAGGGTACGGGATTAGGATTACTTCTTTGTGACGAGTTTGTGAAAATACACAAAGGAACGTTGGGTGTAGACAGTGAGGAGGGAAAAGGAAGCCAATTTTATTTTACTATTCCTGTAAACTGATCCCTGAAAAAATTTCATAGATAAAAACACACGGATTCTTTATTATTTAACTTTATACACAATGGCTCTGCTGAAAAAATTGAATTTTAATATTTCATACCCTCTTAGTTTTCATTATTCTAATCTTTAGCTTTTTTCAATGTTTCCATCTCAAGAATCATTTCATTAAGATATTGCTCGTCTTTCATTAACATTCTAAACTCCACCAACATTTTACCAACCAACACCCTAGTAGGCACCTTTGTTTTAAATGTATTGTTCTTTTTCCCGGTATCTATTAATTTTATCAGATAATTTTCAACAAGATCTTTCATTTGAAAAATTGACTTTTTTATTCTTTCATCTCTTTTCTTTAATCTCTTATCGAAAATAATTGATAAATAATGGGATTTCTGTAGGAATACATTATATAAACTTTTAAAAAATGTTTTAAATTCTTTTTCGGGTGGCTCATTATTATTACTCAATTCATGAATAAAATCTTTTAACTCTTTTTCAAAGCTGTCAAACATCATTAATAAAATATCATCATTAGAGAATAGATGATAAAGCTCTTTTTTATCTATAACTAGTTCGTTTGCAAGATTATGAATGGTAAGATGCTCTATTCCTGAATTCATAATAATCTGTGCTGCCTTTTCAATAATTTCGGTCATTTTAAATTCCATAAGATTGATTTTTAAGTTCGTGAATTTCTTTTTGCAAAAGGGTAAACATTTTAAGCATACTTTCCCTATCAGAATTAAGTTCAGACTCAACCCTTTTATTGTCTATAAAATCAATTATTAGAATGAAATCGGGTTTATAAAACAGGGTGCCGGTTAGTACTTCAACAACCACTACGGCTTCAAATTCTAAATATTTTCCGGAGATATTGAGTTGAATATCTCTGAAATCAATTAAAGATAGTTTCGTTATATCATTTATGTTGATGAAGAACTTATCTGTAGGAACAAAAAAAATATTATTTTTAGTTATTACTAGGCTATCTGCTTTTAGTTTTAAGTATGTAATCCTATTAAAAATAAGGGTCGAAACAATAAAACTAATTATTAAGTAGGTTACAGACCTATTTTGTGAATTAAATAATAATCCTGATACTATTATTATGAATATCCAGTGGAATATTGCTTTATTACTTAGCCTGGTTCTTATTTTCATAAATTATTATTACAAAATGTTTTAAATTCTTTTCCATGTAATTTTTTTACTAAAGAAGAATTTGCTCCCTTTTGCTTCAAGGGCCTTATCATTAATTTTAAGGATCGTTAAATCTAAAGTTAATCCCTTTTGTGGAGCATAAATGGTTCCGTTTATCCACTCACCTGATTTTTGATCGTACTCAAGGCCAGAAATAATAACTTTACCAACTAAACTATCATTACGTTTCGATTTATCAGGATTATATATATCTTTTTCCTGTCCGCCATTAAAACCGTATACATCAATTATTCTTCCATAATATTTATCTCCCTTTTTAAATATTTCTATTTCAAAATTATCAGGCAACAACCAGTTACCTAATATTTTATCTTCTTGTTTCACACTATATCCTGATGATACTGTTAAACTTGAAATAAGAAGCAAAAAGAATACTTTTAAGCTATTTGATTTTTGTTTCATGCTTCGCATTGTAATTTTCTTATAAAATATTAATTTTTTAAAATCTTATTAATTCTGTCATGATACCCACTCTGACAACATTTATCGTATTGGTGAAATAGATATTATAATAATCCTTCCCATAAGAATATTGAAGAAAGAGCACAATATCTTCGAAAAAGTCCGGATGATAGGTAAAGGTCCCGGAAAAGCTTATCCGGTCGAAATCCAGGAACCGGGTATCATCAAAATCGCCAAACAGCCAGTTTATTTCTGCTTTTAAAGAAATATTTGCACGTTTAGAGCGATTAAAATCTGTCGATGAATTATTCAGTTTAAAAATATAAAGCAAATTGTTCCACCGGTAAAAGCTATACCTGCCATCAAGCTCCGGGTCTGACAATGCCTGTGGATTTACCTGAAAGGATGTACGATACATTTTTACGGTTCCAAACCTTTTATTCATCGATGTTTTAATGAATCCTGCCTCGAAATAGTTGGTGGAAAAATTTCCTGACTTATAGTTTATACTTCCATCATCAAGATAAAAATCGCCCTGTTGCCCGTTCGAGTGATGGGCTATCCGGCCAAACAAATTCATACTTTCGTACTTGTTCCTGTTATACAGCGAATAGTAAACCGTAATTTGTGGCATATAGCTTGGTGTACGCACGGGAAATGACTCTTCCTGGTACATTCGCAAAATAACCTGCGATGTTAAAACGCCCAATAGCCTTGAATCTCTACTTTTACGAATATAAAAGCTGGGAATAAGGTTTGCTTCGAACCACAAATCTTCTATCTTCCCTACTCCTTCGAGAAAAGTTATGTAGCTGTTTCCCTGATGTGCCTGCGCAATGGTTGTTAAAGAGATATTATTCGCAGTATCTATTGGTTCCTGTGCCTCTAGATCATTAAAAAACCCAAAAAACAAAAACATAACCCATATAATTTTTTTGTATTTCATAATCTGACTATTTATAAATAACAATACCAAGTCCAAGACTGAATATATCTTCTAAAGGAATTGAAGCATTAGAGAATTTGCTGGTAATATAAATTCCACGGGTAACTACACGGTAATAGACTCCAATTTCGGAAAACATTTTACGTGAAGTGTTGAATTGATAGCTGAACTGCCCCTCAACAAAAAGTCCACCTGTCCTTCCCGGCGCCCACCAGTAATAATCTTCAGGATAGTGATCGGGTAAAGCAATAAAATACTTACTGCCAAACGTATGATGAACAAAAATGCCGATATTTAATGGGTAATATTCAATTTTATTGGTTGGGTTCACTTTTAAAAGTTTGCCTGAAAATTGTAAACTAACGCTGTGTAAATCATTTTCCGAAAACCATTGGGGTACATAACCATAAAAGTAAGAAATCTCAATCCGTTCTTTAAAAAATCCATAACCAATGCCCGTAGATAAAAAACCTATGCCCCCGGCATACTGTAATTTATAATAATCGGGCAAAAAAGAATACAGTAATTTATTGTCATTCCTTTCGGGAATGGTATCAGCATCTGCAAATACCGGAAACAGGAAAAGAATGGCCAGTACAATAAATCGTATATTCCGATTTATTTTTCGACTAGAACCCGATATTATCCACGGTAAATTCATGATTATAAATTTTAATGATAACAAATTGCATATGCTCGGGCCCGGCAGTATTCACGAACGGTAAATCATTACCGTAGGGATGAAAGTAATTGTAGCTATGCAAATGTCCGTGGGTAACAAACAAAATATTTTTGTGCCGGATAAGAGCGTTAACAAAAGGCTGTTCAAGTTCAGAATCAAAATCATTATCGAAAGGCGGAGTATGAAAAACTACCACTGCACGCTCAAACTCATCCGAAGGTATTAATTCATTTTCCAGCCATAAAATATCCGGAACTTTCCCATTAAATTCATACTCGCGACTATTGGTATTGATAAAAATAAATTTGTGACGCCCGTAAATAAACGAAAAATTATAATTGCCAAACATTTCCAGGTAGCTGTCATTTCCGTTACTTACCAAATCGTGGTTGCCTACCACCACAAAATAAGGCGCTTTCAGTTTTGAAAAGATATCATTCCCCTACTGGTACTGACGTGGTATGCCGTAATCGGCAATATCGCCGGTATGAATAAAAAAGTCAATAGCATGATGATTATTTATGGTGCTAACCAGTTCTTCCGACTCATCGTAAAAACGGTGGCTGTCGCCTGCAAGGGCAATGGTAATTGTATCGGAAACTTCTTTGGATAAAAAACGATCCATGTTTTTTTGTGTTAAATTGGTTTCATGCTCATCAAAATCGATGACATAAGGCGAATACTCAAAAACATCATTGCAAGATGCTAATTGCAAAAACAAAAAAAACCAAATGATTATCCGATAATTTTTCATGACAATACCTCTCCCTTTTAAAAACTGTATTTCAATTTCATAAATACCATATCGTTTTTATCGTATTGCCCAAAGCGGCCCGAATCGCCAAAAAACAAATTAGCTCCTGCCAGTATATCTAATCCATCCGATATGCTATAGGTTACTTTTGGCCTTACTAAAGCATCTCCATTATTCAGCCCTACATAGGAAAAAAGCTCTAACATTAGTGTTTCCCGGAAAAATGTATCATTTATTAAAAAGGTCATAGTATTTTCAAATTCATCATTAACCATATCGCTCGAATAATCTAAAATATACTCCTGAATAAACTGGGTACTCATGGTGACTCCGGCAATTGAAAAATCTAAGCCCGCCAAATAATGGAGGTAGTCTTTTTTTATTAACCCTTCATTTTGAAAGATTTCGGTAGAAAAATGCTTATCCATGTAGTAAGCTCCTTCGCTTCGCAATACCGTTCCGCCCAGGGTTGTAGAAAAACTTCCACCTGCAACACCCATCCGGTGGTATTCGGGATTAATTTCTACTCCGGTAACAGTTCCCGTTAAGGGATTCATTTGCGGTGTTTTGTGTGCAGCAAAATCATCATCCCATAAATAACCGGCCATGATTTCGAAATCGATGGCTGATGAAAGCATGGAGTATTTAAAAAATATTTCGCTGTTCTCCAGATTTACATCCACTTCTTCGGCATTATTCAATGTTAAAGGAATGTCCTGATCCATCAACTGTGGATACCAGATAGAATTTTTATCGGGCAACTTAGTTGGTGTAAACACCGGAATCCAAACCAGCTGAAAACTGTTTCGATTCAGGTAATAATCGATTTTTAGTGCATTTACACCCATACGTATTTCTTCGAAATCGGGAAGCAGGAATTCGCTTAAGTCTTTGGGCGAAACAATATCGGTAATAAAAGCCCCATCGGCTTTACCCCAAATAATTTGCTGCCGCCCGAAACGGATATCAAAATGTTTAAAATAAATGTCGATATACGCTTCGCGGATTCCAAAATCTATCTCTTTGTCAAAATACTGATAGACATACGGATTCGCCTTAAAAGCAATATTGCCTTTTGAGCCGGTAATATCAAGATTTACGGTATTCTGAACAATCGAGAAATCATTCGACCCAGTGGTTAACAACCCGGTATAATTTCTTACATATCCCGAGAAATCAGGTTCTTGTGCTTTTATGCCAAAAATGGTTGGCAAAAATATAAAAGCAAATAGTACGCTATATTTTATTTCTTTTTTCATGTTTTCTTTTTTGTTTTTAAGGTCACATGCCTGTCGGAATACCAATGTCAATTAGTTAAGCTTATGTCACCCTTCGACATGCTCAGGATGACATTCGCTTCTCATTGTTAGGCTTGTCGAAGCCTTATAAGAATCAAGAAGTTAGTTCTTAACTTATTGACATTGGCCGGAAGACAGGAAATCGTATAACTTTATTCTTTTAAAAAGGTAACGGAGTTCCGGCTACTGTTTATAGTACCGAATCAAAATTAAACTCAACCGGAACTTACATTTACCTTTATCCTCATCCTAAACTTATTTTACAACCCTCTCGTCATGTTTCTTTCGGTAAACTTCATGTCATCCACACCAATATCGACTTTTACATTGCTTAATTGCATTTTTGTGGTATGATCATCCTGAACATTATGCATTTCGGTGGAAGTAATTACCCAGTAATCCTTAATTTTTTCGTAATTATGAACTTTTAGAATCTTTAACAAGTCTCCATCCTCGTCGTAAAACTCTTTTTTCAGTCCAATCCAATTATCTTTAATCACCCAGGTAATGGTTTTGGAATACATATAGCCTTGATCTTTTGATACACTTTCCACCACATAGCATGGTTTTCCATCAATGGTTTCTTCCCGTAAAAGTTTGTGTACATCTTCGTCAAGATGGCGGTCGCCCAAATCATCGTACGTAAAGTCCGAACCCATAAAATAATCGTCTTTACTGTCGCTGGAGATTCTTTTTACCTTTCTCAATGCAGGCAAATAAATCCACTGGTCATCATCTTTCCCCGGGTCATCATAACTCCAGTTCATGAACGATGTGTTTTTTACATCGGCAGGCGAAATAAAGAACATAATGCTTTTTTCCTCTTTGCCGTAATCTTTACTAAACTGTTTTATTTTTCGCACCCGTTCGTTGTTACGCGAATCTATCAGGTGCATACTTAATTCGGAGGTTCCATCCTCACCGGTAGAACGGTAATAAACATTTTCGATAATCTTCTGTCCCGACAAATTCTGGGCAGAAATTCCTGTACTTATCATTGCCAATAGCAATAGTAAAGCGGTCGTTTTTAAATTTTTCATAACATCTATTTTTTAAATTATTATTTTGATTTCTTTTTAAAAAATACTTTCGAGTAGTTAAGCAATACCAACAAAATGGTAATGGTTCCTACAAAAGTGGTAAACATATTGAGCGATATTAATGCTCCCAGCTCCCTGTTGGGTGGAAATACAGAGAATAACAACACCATAAATCCGGCAATCACCACAATGGCATTAAAAGCAATAGCGCGGCCAGAATGGTACATGGTAATTTTTGCCGTAGTAAGCCGGTCATGGCCTTTGCGTGCATTTAACCGGTATTGCGAAACAAGGTGCACCGCATAATCGATACCAATTCCAATGGCAATACTCGATAACAATGCGGTTGTGGTACTAAGCGGAATATCCAATGCACCCATTAATCCAAAGCTTATAAGTGCTGTAAGAATTAGCGGAACGGTAGCTGCCAGGCCAACAATAATTTTTCTAAACATGATGGAAAGCAGTATCATTACAATAAATAATGAAAGTATCAGGCTGGAAATCTGCCCTTCAAGAATTAAGTCTGTAAACACCAGCGCCTTATATCCTGAGCCTGCATAGTTCACCTCAATATCCATTTCACTAAACTGCTCGCGATACTCTTCTACCACTTCAATAGCCGAACGAATAGACTTTGAATCATCGCTTTTCAGCTGAATGTTCAAGTTCAGTTTTGAATAATCATAGTTTACTACTTTCCACAGATTATCCGGATCCCCCGACATTTCGTAAAGCAACAAATATTGAGCATTCAAATCCTTCGAATCGGGAATGGTATTAAACGCTTCCTTGTCGGCATGCATTACTTTATTCATCCTTTTCAGATAATCCGAAAGAGAAAATGAATCCCCTACAACACCCAATTTGCTTTCTATATCCTTTTGGAGTTTATCAACTAAAACCAGTGCTTGAGGTTCTTTAAATTTATCCGCTTCGGGCGATTCGAGAATCAGGTTTATCACCGATGTTCCGCCAAATTTCTCATTGATAAAGGCATCGGTTTGTACAATCTCACTGTCTTTCTCAAATTTATCCAGGAAGTTGGAATTAATCCAGATTTTTTGCATTCCAACAACAGATAAAACAATAATAAGGATTGATGCATAAATCGATACCGATTTTCGTTTAAGCACTGCCGTTGCAAACCGGTAGGCAAAGTTATTTTCAGATGCTTTGGCTTCTTTTATTTTCTTGGATGCTTTTGGTAATCCGAAAATCATTAATCCGGCAGGAATAAATACCAACGAAAATAGCATAGCTGCTAAAACACCAAAGGCGGTGAACAAACCAAAATATTTAATCGGATAAACCTGCGAAGTAAGTAAGGCAACAAAACCAACCGCCGTGGTAATTGAAGTCATCACCACCGGCGATGTCATGTGGTCAATCATTTCTTTAATGGCTTCCTTTTTATTTACTCCCGGATGCTGGCTTATATACAACTGCAAATGATTAAACAGATGGATTCCGTCGGCTACCCCAATGGCAATCAACATGACCGGAATCATGGTAGATACCGAATAAATAGGGATATTTAAGCCCGCCATTAGTCCAAAAGTCCATATCGTACTTATAATTACCACAAAAAAGGTAAGTAATGTACCTTTAACACTGCGTAACAATAAGAACAGAACCAGCAATATAACTACCACAACAATGGGTACCATTTTCTGCATATCTTTTGGTGCAAGATAAGCCAGCGTACCTTCCACAATGGGCGTACCTGCAACATACAGCGTATGATTTTCGTCCTCGAACGAATGGCTGATGTCCTGTATTCGCTGATAAAAATCCTGCGTAAAAACATCATCATGAATATCCGCAATGACAATTGCTACTGTTTCGTCTTCAGAAACCATACGTCCAATAGCCATTTCATTGCTGCGTACATTGCCGGCCAGTTCTTTTAATTTGGCTTCCGATTTGGGCGTTTTCTTATAAAACGCTTTTACATCCAGTCCATATTCTGTGCCAACAATATTATCGGCGGTATAGAGCGATGTAACATCTTTTTTATCTACTTCAGGTAATTTTTGGATAGCTTTGGTTAAGTCTTTAACCTTCTCGAGTGTTACAGGATTATAGATCCCGTTTTTGTTTTCAATGGCAATGATAATCCCGTCTTTGATATTAAAAATATCTTCCGCTTCATCGCTGTAAACAAATGCCGGATGCTCTTTGGGCATATACTCGTCCAGATCCGTTTCCATTTGCGTATTGCTTTTCATCCAATACACAGCTAAAACCGAAATCAGCAGGATAACAATCATTGATATCCAGCTATAATCTAATAAACCATTAAGAAATTTTTTCATTTTTTATATTTTTATGTTTGTTAATACTCACTAACCTTATTAATAAAAAATTTATTTTTTTATCATCTCAAAAAATGATTGTAATAGCTCTTCTCCTTTTTTCATAAGGTTTTCGCCTGATGACCTAAAGTGCCAGTCCTTAACCATCAAATGCAAAGCTCCCGTTAAATAAAGGGTAAGATAATTGCTGTTAATATCGCTACGGTACATTCCCTCTTTTTGTCCGGCTTGGATTATATTTTCAATATAATCCTGGTTGTTTTTCATAATAGAATGAATCAATCCCGATAGCTCCCTATTATTACTGAAAATCTCTTCGGAAAAAATTACCGAAATGATGGATGGCCTTGCCTGAAAAGCCGAAAGCATACGTTGAAAAAAATCAGTTATTCTTTCACTCGGGCTCATATTTTCATCATCATTTAAAAAATTCTTACTTTCCTGCTCAAAAGATTTTAAAATAGCCATTAATATATTTGTCTTACTATCAAAATGCCGATAGATAGCCGCCTCGGATATCCCAATCTCTTTCGATAAATTTTTAATGGTTAATCCCTGTATCCCTTTTGCTGCAATAATTTCAACAGCAGTGGTTAATATTTCTTTTTGTCGTTCTGAAAACATAATATTGTTAGTTAGTATTTACTTACAAAAGTAAGGTGTAAATTTAGATTTGTCAAATTTTTCTGCAATTATTTTAAGATTTCGTTACTAAAAAACAGGTAGTCAGCCTATTAATTCTGAAGCTTTTTTATTTTCTATATCTATACTGTAAATTAGCAAAATAATTGTAAAAAAATATCTATGAAATATATTGGAGCTCATGTAAGTGCAGCCGGCGGAGTGGAAAATGCCCCGGCAAACGCCCATGAAATTGGAGCCAAAGGATTTGCGCTGTTTACCAAAAATCAGCGGCAATGGAATGCTAAACCGCTAACCGACGAGAACATTCAAAAGTTTAAAGAAAACTGCGAGAAATATGGCTATAAAAAAGGAACCATTTTGCCTCACAACAGCTATTTAATTAATTTGGGACATCCCGTAAAAGCCAACCTTGAAAAATCCAGAAATGCTTTTCTAGACGAGATGCAGCGTTGCGAACAGTTGGGTATCGACCGCCTGAATTTTCATCCCGGAAGCCATCTGAACAAAATTTCGGAAGAAGCGTGCCTGGAAACCATCGCCGAATCGGTAAATGTTGCCCTGGATAAAACCAAAGGCGTTATAGCGGTGATTGAAAATACTGCCGGCCAGGGAACAAATCTGGGCCATACCTTTGAGCAAATCAAATATATCATCGATCGGGTAGAAGATAAGAAACGGGTAGGTGTTTGTATCGATACCGCACATGCTATGGCTGCAGGCTACGACTTTCTTACCGATGACAGCTACAAAAAATTCTGGGACGAATTTGACAAGATTATCGGTTTTAAATACCTGAAAGGCATGCACCTGAACGATTCCAAAAAAGAGGTGGGCACCCGGGTTGACCGCCATGCAAGTATTGGTGAAGGATTCCTGGGTAAAAATGTTTTTAAAAACCTGATGCTGGATCAGCGGATCGATGAGATCCCCCTTATCCTTGAAACGCCTAATACAAATTTGTGGGAAAAAGAGATTAAGCTTTTGTATAATCTCGTAAAACATTAAATTATGACAAAATAATTAATCATTAGTGAGATTACCATTATTATCATTCTAATTTCAGATATTTGGCTCAGTAAACTGGAAGAGGTTAAAAGTTCGCTGGTTATCGTTCACTAAACTTCATCGAGGGTGTTGCTTCTTTCACTTACAGGTTGGGTTTTTTATGGCACTGAAGTAAAAGGACATAATATAATTAACAAAATTTATTTTTTAACTTGATTTTTGGTAACATTGCGAAAATTTTAGGTAATGGAAAACACAAAAAAATCATACTTTTCCCTGATTATCGGAGCTATTCTGATTTCCTTTTCTCCTGTATTAATAAAAGCTACCGGTGCTCCCGGAACGGTAAGTGTTTTTTACAGGTTGCTTTTTGGTACACTGGTTTTAATTATTCCATTTTCCTATTCAAGAATAAGAAATAAAAAAAAATTGAACCTAAAAGGGATTTTGTTTGCTTCATTAGCCGGGTTATCTTTAGCCATCAACATGTCTATGTGGGCTACGGGAATCATGAGCTCCAATGCAGCGATGCCCACTCTTACAGCTAATCTTACGCCTCTATGGGTTGGCATTGGTGGTTACTTTTTTTTTTAAAGAAAGGCGTACAGCTCGTTTTTGGATTGGACTGGTCATTGCTATCGTTGGAATCGTATTTCTTGTTATTCAGGATCTGTATCAACCCAATGGTATATATAAAGGATTAATGCTGGGCTTATTTGCCGGCATTTTTTATGGTGGTTTTATGATGCTGGTTCAAATGGGAAGAAGATACCTGGATACCCTTTCATTTTTGTTTCTAAGTTCGCTGGCCACCACCGTATTTCTGGGAATATTTATGCTGTTTCAAAATTTCGAATTTGTTGGTTATTCCACAAAAGCATGGGTACTTTTTGTTATTATGGGTGTAATGATTCAGGCAGGCGCCTGGTTTCTGATCAATTTTGCCCAGGGCCATTTACCTGCCTCTTTAGTAGCTCCCACATTACTTGCTCAACCGGTACTTACAGTGGTTGTTGCATTTCTTTTGTTGGGCGAAGCACTTACCATTTGGCAAATAACTGGTGGAATAATTGTTGTTATTGGTATTTATACAGTTCATTTTGCTATACAACGAAAGAATACAAACAAATAACTATTAGGAACAACAAAACCCTTGCCTGCCGAATTCATTATTGCCATTAACTTTAGCCAGCTCACCGGCGTTTGCAACGCTTGCTCCACAAATGTCCGTAGTTTTTGTTTTTGCTTGGGCCATATTTTTATACTATTCTTGTAATGTTAAGTAACAATTTTCAAGGATTAATAATTTTTATGTAAAAGTTTACAACATATTTTATTATGTAAATTTAAATATGAAATGATTGTTGGAAAATAAAAAGAATTGCTCAAAAAAAATTATTATTAGAAATCACATCTGTCCTAAATAATAAAAAAAGATAGCCAATTTAGAGCTCTTGTTTAAAGAGCCCTTATTTTTGTAGTACTAACCAACTAAAATATAAATTGGCTATGAAAACAAATTTAACACTCT
>JAYEKP010000240.1:0-6899 GCA_034661075.1 Bacteroidota bacterium | reverse complement strand
GCAATGAACGCTAAGCAAACCACAGATCTTTCTTACATTGATAAACTGAATAAAACCATTAATGCTTTTGAAGAGTCGTATTTTCATACGCATGAACATTAAGCATGGAAATAATATTAATAATTCGTGCTGCGGGCATAAGCTGTAGCACGATTTTTATTATATTGCAAAAATAATAACCTATAAAATTAATTTTTTATAAAAAAATATCCGGGTACCCTTTAGCCAGTATATACGACCTGTTGCTTTATCCTTTTTTGCATAATACGCGTAAACGAACAGCTCAATTTATTCAACAATTAAATCCTGAATCGTTAATCGATATTTGCTGTGGAACAGGAAATCAACTAAAATATCTGGGGCATACAAACATTAAATTAACCGGTATCGATAACTCACCTGCCATGCTTGGAGCCGTTAAACATTTTAATTGTTATCAACAAGATGCCCGTTCTATTGAATTCCCGGATCAATCTTTTGACATGGCCTTAATTCAGCTTGCTTTACACGAAAAAAGTGTTTCTGATCGTGAAACGATTTTAAAAGAAGTAAATAGGATATTAAAAAATAATGGTTATTTGGTGATAATGGATTATCGTTTTGATAACCAGACCTCCAAATCAGCAAAATATATTATCGGTATGATTGAGTTTCTTGCAGGAAAACAACATTACAATCATTTTAAAACTTATTTAAAAAGGGGTGGATTATTAAAATTGGTAAATCCCAATCATTTTAAAATGCTGCGAAGTATTCCTCTGGCTGGGAAATCTATGACATTAAATATTTACCAAAAGATAAATTAAATCTGCTTGGGCGAACAAATATTTTTAGAAGTTTGGATAATGTTCGTTGTATTTTCGCATAATTGTATATTTTTACCTTGAAATCTAACCTTAAAAACCATGCGAAATATTCTTGTCTTAATTGTTTTTACATGTTTGTTTTTTTCATGTAGTGAAGAAAAATCAAGTAATGCCGATATCATTGATTTTACAATAACAAATTTATCGAATGATGTCTTAGTTGTTTCCGATATTGAAATTAATGCTGATGTAAATAAGATTTTTATCTTTTTTAATAATAACCTTTTTCAGCAAACTTTTCCGTTAAATATTACTGGTGATATAAAGTTATCCTCCGGAGCTAAAGTTAATTCTTTTGTGGATGGAGAAATTATTTTTTCATCTGCTGATGAAGTAAAACATATCATCGTAGAGGCCGAAGATGGAACACAAAAAGACTGGTATATTGCGCTTGTTCATAAGCAAATTCAGAATGCTGATTTTGAAAATTGGTTTACTAATGTTGGAATGAATGGAAAAGAGTACGAAGAAATTGGAAACACTTCCATCGGATCATTTTGGGCTACTGCTAATATGGCTACCAGTATGTTCACAAAATATGGAACTCAACCTATTTATGATGGGGAAGAAACCTTAGTGCAAATAAAAACAGAAACAACCAGCCAGGTTCCTATTACTGCGGGAACATTGTTTACCGGACAGTTTGATATTTCTGGTGCCATTGCAAATCCTACCGATCCGAAAAAAGCTACTGATTTTGGAATCCCTTTTAAACATCGGCCAGAGGCCATTCAATTTGATTTTAAATATCAGGCCGGAGAAAACTATATTCAAGCAACGTTACAAGATCCCGGAAATATCTTTGGCGGATTTACTATTACTGAAATTGATGGTGAAGACCAATGTTCAATATATGCAATCTTAGAAAAAAGAGATGGAGATGAAATTATAGAGATTGCCAGGGCAGAAATGCAGACAACAACTACACCCGATGTTTTAACCACAACAACAGTCCCTTTTGATTATACAACAGATGATACACCAACTCACATAACGGTAGTATTTACTTCGAGCAAGGATGGTGATTTGTGGAAAGGAGCTGTAGGTAGTACACTTGTTGTTGATAAACTTATAATGATTTATTAGCCTTCAATGGTGATGATAAAAAAAGCAATTATTGGTGTTTTCGTTTTGCTTAGCCTGGTGGCAAAAGCACAGGAAAAAAATTTTAATTTTTATCCTAATTTGGCAGTTGATCTTGGAGGAGCGATTCCTTTTCCTTTATCAGATATACCAGATGGAGCAGGAGGGACTCCACAACCGTATCCTTCATTGGGGATAGGTGCTGAATATCAATTAAATAATAAATGGCAGTTAGGTTTTGAAGTGAATTATCATTTAATTGCTTTTACATCATCGGCTGATGTGGTTAGCCAACCCTTTTATTTTGATGATGGTACAGCTCAATATTTCACAGGGCATACAGAAGCTGCCGTTGAATTGCGGTTTGTTGAATTTCCATTGCTGGCATTTTATGAATTAAAAGAAGGACGAAGATTTTTATTTGGTTTCTATTACTCTTCCATTCTGGAAAGCCAGTTTATCACCAAAGGAATTGATGGAATATATTCATCCGATAAGGAGGATACCGATAATGCTGTTTTGCCTGGGTCAAAAGCAACTATTACTTATAATTTTAATTCCTTTATGGATCATTACGATTATGGAGTGTTGATTGGTTATAGTTATGATATTAATTCGAGATTTTATTTGTGGGGTCGCTTAAATGTTGGTTTTAAAAGTATATTTAAAAACCATTTTGATAATATTGATTATGAAATGTATCAGGTTAGGGTAAATCTGGGCGTATCTTTTAAATTAAGAAATTAAATTTATTGTTAATTATGGATTTTTTATCAGGGATCGATACACAGTTTTTTAATTATGTAGTTTTGCCTTTATTGATTTTCTTGGCAAGAATTACGGATCAAACCATTGGGACATTAAGATTGATTTATGCTGCCAAAGGTTACAAATACCTGGCACCCGTTGTTGGGTTTTTTGAATCGTTGATTTGGCTCACCGCCATTAGCCAAATTATGCAACACCTGGATAATATTTATTGCTACCTTGCCTTTGCTGGTGGATTTGCAATGGGAAATTTTTTTGGTATTTATCTGGAACAGAAAATTTCAATCGGTGTAGTTTTGGTGCGCATAATCTTAAAAAAATATGATCCTCTTTTGGGAGAAAACTTAAAAGCCTCAGGATTTGGATTCACCTTAATGGATGCTGTAGGGCGTGAAGGATCGGTGAAATTATTGTTTTCAACCATACATCGTCGAAATTTAGGCAAGTTTCTTACCATTGTTGAAGAAATTCGACCCAATGCCTTTTTTGCCGTCGAAGATATTCGACAGGTTAAAGGCAATATCTTTGAAAAAACCAAAAGACCTAGTGTTTTTAGTCGTATTAACCCACAAAACCGAAAAGGAGCCTGAACAAATAATTATTGTTTTATAAATTGTTTTAAAGCGTTTGGTTAAAAGATGGAGATTCTTCGTTTTATTATACATTATGGAATGCACTTTATTCTGCCGGTTGCAGTGGCCGCAATCTTTTACCGGAAATATTTTTGGAAAGCCAGTTTGTTGATCCTATCAGCCAACCTGATTGACCTGGACCATCTGCTGGCATCGCCAATTTTTGATCCGGATCGTTGCAGTATTGGTTTTCATCTGTTGCACAGTTATCCGGCTATCCTGATTTATATGATTTTATTACTGGTTCCGAAAGTACGATTATTAGCCATCGGGCTTTTACTTCATATTTTTACTGATTTTATGGATTGTTTGTGGATTTGATATTTATTCATCCAATAAATCAGGCCGTAATTTTTTGGTTCGTTCCAACGATTGTTGTTCTTTCCACGCATCCATTTTTTTAAAATTGCCGGAAAGGAGTACCTCCGGAACTTTCCATCCCTTATATTCGGCAGGTCGTGTATAAACAGGTGGGGCAAGTAAGTTATCCTGAAAAGAGTCGGTGAGGGCAGAGGTCTCGTCGGAAATAGCACCCGGAATTAATCGTACCACACTATCGATAATAATAGATGCAGCTAGTTCGCCGCCGGTTAAAACATAATCACCGATAGATATTTCTTTCGTGATTAAATGATCGCGAACCCGCTGGTCGATTCCTTTATAATGGCCACATAGAATAATAATATTTTTGAAAGTTGCCAGTTTATTGGCTTCTTTCTGCGTATATTTTTCACCGTCGGGAGAGGTGTAAATAATCTCATCGTATGTGCGTTCTTTTTTTAAAGCCGAAATTGCTTTATCAATGGGCTCAATCATCATTACCATGCCTGCATCTCCTCCAAAGGCATAATCATCAATGCTTTTATATTTATTGGTTGCGTAATCGCGTAAATTATGGATATATATTTCCACCGCTTTTTTTTCTTTGGCTCTTTTTATTATACTGTGATTTAACGGACTTTCCAATAATTCCGGTAAAGCAGTAATAATATCAATTCTCATATTTGATGTTTTTATGAAAAGCAAAAATACAAATTGATTCAAATCATTCCTAACTTTTTTTATTTAAGAAATATGGTTTTTGAGTCAAAATGGCATTAAAAATTTATTTCAAAGGTCATTATGTCATTAATTCGGGGATTTTGCTTGTAATTAGTTTGATTTTTTTTTAATGGCATATGATTTGACTAGATAAAATCAGAAATATTAATATTAATTTATACTAATTAAAAATTATAAAGCTATGACACTAGTAAAAATGAATAGACCAGCATCTCAAATGTATAGAGATAATCGTTTTAGAACATTTTCAGATTTAATGAATGATATGTTTAACGAAGAAAAATTAGAAAACCCTGTTGATTGCTCAACACCACCAGCCAATATTATTGAGTCTAAATTTGATTTCAGGATTGAATTAGCTGCACCGGGATTTGAAAAATCAGATTTTAAAATTGACCTGGATAAGAAGATGTTAACGATTTCAGTGGATAAGAATGTAGACGAGAATGCGGAAGAAAAATGCAATTATACCGAATTTAATTACAACCAGTTTACGCGAAGCTTCCGATTGTCGGATAAAATCGATACAGAAAAAATTAATGCTATCTATAAAAATGGTTTATTACAGGTAGTATTACCTAAAAAGGAAGAGGCTATTGAAAAGTCTGCACGACAAATTAAAATTTCATAACAACCATATATATCCGATTAATACTTAAAAACATCCTGACGAAGTTTGTCAGGATGTTTTTTTATGATTACCTAGAAAGTATTTTTTCAATTCGATTCAATCGTTTGATTAGCGCTGCGTTTTCTTTTTCCAGTTGATTAATTTTTTGCTGCTGCTCTTTAATTGCTTCCACCAAAACAGGAGTTAGTTTAAGGTAATCAATGGATTTGTACCCATTAGAATCCGTTGAGACTAATTGTGGTAAAACTTTTTCCACATCCTGTGCATTAAGTCCGATTTGTTGTTTATTTTTCAACTTAAAATTTTTGATTGCCTCATCATTCCAGTGGAAATAGTAGGTTGTTAATAATAGTATTTTCTCTAATCCGGACTCAAAGGGGGATTAAATTTGTTTTTAATTGAACATCTGAAATTTTTGTATAACCACCAGTTACGTCCAGATCGCCGTTAATACGAACCATGGGAGTATTAAATTCGCCATAAATGAGAGGTGTGCCTGAATTATTGGCAATATACAATCTGTCGGATCCTGATTGGAAATATCCTGCCTGATATCCAATGAACACATTATTGGATCCGTCGCCACTCAGGTAGCCCGCATAATTACCGATCATCACGTTATTGTTCCCTCCGTGATTCACTTCTCCTGCTTTAACCCCTAAGTAAACATTATTATTACCTGCATTTTGATTTCCTGCCTGGTTTCCGACAAATGTATTGTACTCGCCGGTTAGTCCGTTTGCTCCGGATCCAAAGCCGATGTAAGTGTTGTATTGCCCTTTGGTTAAGTGTTTACCTGAGCCATAACCAATATATACATTATAGTCTCCCTCAGTATTGATACAAACCGAAGAATCAATATTAGTATTATGAAATCCTGCCTCGTGACCAATAAATACATTCCCGAAGCCATTGGAGTTTTTATATCCGGAAAGAGGGCCTATAAATATGTTTCTGCTACCTGTATTGGTGAAGCTGCCGCTTTCCCAACCCAGGAAGAGGTTTAACTGGCCACTGGAAATATTATCTCCATTGTGATGACCGATAAAATAATTTTGAGGGGTTAGATTAAGATAGCTTTCATAGGTACCGGTACTAAGATCCTTGATCCCAAATCCTCCGGTTGAATTTTGGGTAATAATTCTGGTGCTGTCTTTGGTAATCTGAAGATAATCGGACAATGAACCCTTGGAGGAGGTCCGCCCACTCACGGCAAAGCCACCGAGAGATCCCTTTTTTAAAGGTTCATTAATATATATCCTGGTACTGTCTGGAGTAACTTTAAAAATATCTAATCCAGTAGTTTTGGTAGATGTACGTCCACTCACGGCAAAACCTCCAATCTTTCCTTTGGATGCTTCGTTAGTGATTACTTCGGCTCCATCAGGATATACCACAAAAACTGCATTTCCTTCATGATCCTTTACGACAAATAACGTGTCGGGAGAGGAGGAATACTCCACATTGTTGCCCAGTTTTGAAGCAGAGCTTGCAAATAATGCATATGGAACCGAAAGTAGTTGAAAAGTTCCCAGTTCAGCATAGGAGCTGCCACCCGAATCATCGATTTCAATTTTTAAAAATTTATCTCCATCATTCCATGGAATTGTCGTAAAATCACCGATAAGTAAAGATCCCTTACCAATGCTAAGGGAAACCATTCCTATATCGTTTGTTGTAACCGAATGTTCTTCGGAATAAACTACATCTCCGGTTGGATTTTCGTTAAGAATCACATCTGTCCTAAATAATAAAAAAAGATAGCCAATTTAGAGCTCTTGTTTAAAGAGCCCTTATTTTTGTAGTACTAACCAACTAAAATATAAATTGGCTATGAAAACAAATTTAACACTCTTT
>JAYEKP010000239.1:0-31864 GCA_034661075.1 Bacteroidota bacterium | reverse complement strand
AATAAATACAAAGCTTAATAAATTAGGTTCTATCTCAACAGGAGTAGTAGTTATTTTTTTAATTCCAGATTGGATACAAGCAGAAACAACTCTTACTGCTTCATAAGTTTCATAAAAATAATTTTGTTTTCTTAAAAAATGATTAAATAGATATTCTATTTCTATAATTTTAAAAGCAGTAATTTCTTCTGCAATTAATTTAAATTCCGGAGTAAATAAAATGGTTTCTTTAATTACTAATTGTACTCGGGCTTCGAATGCTAATTTGTAGAGTTGTTTTATTTCTTCAATGGATAACTCAGAAATATTTTCAATAAAAAGATGACATGAATTTTTTAGTGCCAGAATAGCAAAATCAATATTCGGCTTTAAAGAGTTGGCAAAATATATTGCATCAACATCCATAAAAAGATTGTTTGCCGAAGAATAAACTTTCATGTTATATTTCTTGGCAAAAATATGCATGTCATCAAAATGAGGTGAAAAAAGAGCAAACAAATTATCCTTTAATGTATTTTGAATAAGCTCAAGTTTGCCTTCTTCTTTGATGGAATTAATTCCAATTAAACCTATTTTCATGAAAATATTGTATTGTTTATACAAACTTAAGGGTTTTAAAAAAAGAGTATGTAAATCATTGAATCTATTTATCAACGTATGATTGTTAATAACCATACATTTTGAAGTTTACTTGAATTTATTTTTACATAAACTACTTATAATAAAGGAGTAACAAAACAATCGCGTTTGCTGAGATAATTATTTTTTACTTTGATAATTGTGATTTGTTCTGTTATATTTGTTATTTTATTTTCAACACTTGAACAAAAATTAAATGACTGATACATATCGACATAAAGGACTTCGAAGAAAACTTGTAGAAACGATAAAAGAAAAAGGAATAAAAGATCAGCGAATATTAGAAGCTATTGGGAAAGTACCACGTCATTTGTTTATGGATAGTGGTTTTGTGGAATTTGCTTATCGTGATCAGGCTTTTCCTATTGGCTCGGGACAAACTATTTCTCAACCTTATACCGTTGCCTTTCAAACAGAACTTTTACAAGCACAAAAACATGAAAAAGTATTGGAAATTGGTACAGGTTCAGGCTATCAATGTGCTATTTTACTTGAATTGGGTGTAAAGGTTTACACCATTGAACGTCATCGAGAATTGTATCTTAAATCAAGAACTTTATTGAACAAAATCGGTTATAGGCCGTATTTCTTTTATGGCGATGGTTATTTAGGTTTACCTCGATTTGCACCGTTTGATAAAATATTAATCACAGCTGGAGCTCCTGAAATCCCTCAAAACCTTAAAGAACAATTAAAAATTGGAGGGCGAATGGTTGTTCCTGTTGGAGGCTCCGGCGGGCAGGTAATGATAGTTGTTGAGCGTACGAGTGAAAAAGAATTTAAGGAAACTAAACATGGCTATTTTGCTTTTGTACCTATGCTTAAAGGAAAAGAATAAAATTTATAAATATGTTAAAACTCAAAACATTTGTATTTAATCCTTTCCAGGAAAATACCTTCATCCTTTACGACGAGACCAAAGAGTGTGTTATTATTGATGCCGGGAATAACGACTTGAATGAAAAGAATGAGTTATTTTTTTTTATTGAAAAAAAATCCCTTACACCAAAATATATTTTAAATACACATTGCCATATCGATCATATTATGGGAAATGCAGATTTAATTGAAAAATATAATATTCCATCGGTTGCCCATAAAGAAGATTTGCCTCTGATGGAACGTGCAAACGATATGGCTTTGGCTTTTGGTCTTAATGTTAAAGAACCTCCAAAACCCAATAAATATGTTATGGATGAGGATGAAATTAAATTTGGAAATTCTGTGCTGGAAGTTCGACATGTTCCCGGCCATTCACCCGGTAGTATTGCATTTATTGCAAAGGATGAACGGTTTGCTATTGTTGGAGATGTATTATTTAAAGGAAGCATTGGTAGAACTGACTTGCCTGGAGGTGATTACAACACGTTAATTAGTAGTATTAAACAAAAACTTTTTACCCTTAACGATGATTTTATTGTTTATCCCGGCCATGGAGATTCTACAACTATTCAACATGAAAGGAATACGAATCCATTTTTGTCAAATGACTGATAATCATATTTTATATAATTTCTTGTGATTTTAATTTCTGAATCAATAAACAATATGATATTTGTTTTGTGTTTATTCAATAATCTTAATTAATTTAGCCAGTAAAATTTTTAATAACTATTCAATAACTATAAAAAACAATAATAAAAATGGCTTTAGATAACTTTATACAACGTCATAATGGTCCGAGAGACCATGAAATAGAGACTATGGCTAAGAAAATAGGTGTTTCAGGTTTAGATGAGCTGATTAAAAAAGCAGTACCATCATCTATTATGCTTGATAAACCAATGCCTCTTGCTAAAGGAATTAGCGAGTTTGAGTATTTAAAAAAGCTTAAAGCTATAGCTTCAAAAAACAAGTTATATAAAACATATATTGGAATGGGATTTTACGATACCATTACACCATCCGTAATCCTTCGTAATATCCTGGAAAATCCAAGTTGGTACACTTCTTATACACCTTACCAGGCTGAGATTTCTCAGGGAAGATTAGAAGCGTTGCTTAATTTTCAAACAGCTGTGATGGATTTGACCGGTATGGAACTGGCTAATGCCTCATTGTTAGATGAAGCTACAGCTGCAGCCGAAGCAATGATTATGTTACATAATGCACGTCCACGTAAACAAGCTAAAGCTGGTGCAGATACTTTTTTTGTTGATGAGAATATTTTTCCTCAAACCCTGGCAGTAATTGAAACCCGTGCTGAACCACTGGGCATTGAAATTAAAAAAGGGAAATTTAATGAGGTGGAATTAGATGAAAAAGTGTTTGGAGCAATCGTACAATATCCTGCTGCGGATGGGAAGATTGAAGATTATAAAAATTTTGTGGAAAAAGCCCATCAAAACGAAATAACCGTTACCGTAGCTGCAGATATACTTAGCCTGGCTCTTTTAACTCCTCCCGGAGAGTGGGGTGCTGATGTAGTGGTTGGATCAACCCAGCGTTTTGGAATCCCTATGGGATACGGTGGTCCACATGCAGGTTATTTTGCTACACTCGAAAAATACAAGAGAAATGTTCCCGGACGGATAATTGGTGTTTCAAAAGATGCTCAAGATAAGCCGGCATTACGTATGGCCCTGCAAACTCGTGAACAGCATATTAAGCGTGAAAGGGCAACCTCAAATATTTGTACAGCTCAGGCATTACTGGCAACTATGGCTGGAATGTATGCTGTTTATCATGGTGCAGAAGGGCTTATAAGAATTGCTAAGCATATTCATCATACTGCAGTTACACTTAACGAAAAACTGAATGAGTTAGGTTTTGAACAAGAAAATAAACATTTCTTTGATACCTTAAAGATTAAACTGGGAAATGTTAAAGCTGAGCAGATAAGGAAATTAGCCCTATCAAAAGAAATTAACTTTAATTATATTGATGAAAGTACTATTGGCATTAGTACCGATGAAACAACATTAATTCAGGATATTAATAATATCGTTGATATTTTTGCTGAAGCTGGCGGTAAAAAGGTTGATGCTGTTTGTCATATCACAGAAAAAACAGCATTTGACAATAAATTTAAGCGCACCAGCGATTTCTTAACGCTTGACTGTTTCAAAAAGTACCGTAGCGAAACAGAGATGATGCGTTATATTAAAAAACTTGAGCGTAGAGATTTTTCGCTTACCCATTCTATGATTTCACTTGGTTCTTGTACCATGAAATTAAATGCTGCAACAGAATTATTCTCGTTAAGTTGGCCTGAATTTGGAGGATTACATCCATTTGTACCTGCTGAACAGGCTGAAGGATATCACCAGCTCTTTAAAGAGTTAGAAGAAGATCTTAAAGTGATTACCGGATTTGAAGCGATTTCCTTCCAGTCTAATTCGGGAGCAGCTGGTGAGTATGCTGGTTTGATGGTAATTCGTCAATATCATATTGATCATGGCGAAGCACACAGAAATGTAACTTTAATTCCTTCATCAGCGCATGGAACAAATCCTGCAAGTGCAGTAATGGCAGGAACAAAAGTTGTTGTTGTTGATTGTGACGAAAATGGGAATATCGATGTGGATGATTTAAGAAAAAAAGCCGAAGAGCATAAAGATAATTTGGCTGCATGGATGGTTACTTATCCTTCTACCCATGGCGTTTTTGAAAGCAAGATCAAGGAGATGAATAAAATTATCCACGATAATGGTGGCTTAGTTTATATGGACGGTGCCAACATGAATGCACAATTGGGATTAACCAATCCTGCTGTTTTAGGAGCTGATGTTTGTCATTTGAATTTACATAAAACATTTGCCGTTCCTCACGGAGGTGGAGGGCCAGGTGAAGGCCCCATAGGCGTTAACGAGAAATTAAAACCTTATCTTCCTTCGCATCCGGTAATAAAAACCGGTGGAGAAAAAGGAATACATGCCATTGCTGCAGCACCTTGGGGTAGTGCCAGTATATTACCTATCTCTCATGCTTTCATTAAAATGATGGGTGGTGATGGACTAACCATGGCTGCCAAGGTTGCTATTTTAAATGCCAATTATATTGCCAAATCGTTAAATGGTTATTATGATATCCTTTATACCGGAGAAACTGGCTTTGTAGCTCACGAAATGATTGTTGAGTGCCGAAACTTTAAACCAATGGCTAATATTACTGAGGCAGATATTGCCAAGCGTTTAATGGATTATGGTTTCCATGCACCAACACTTTCATTCCCTGTGCATGGGACATTAATGGTTGAACCAACCGAAAGTGAATCATTGCAGGAGTTAGATCGGTTTGTTGATGCCATGATTGCTATTCATAAAGAAATAATGGAAGTAAAAGAAGGCAAAACCGATGCAGAAAATAATGTTTTGAGAAATGCACCTCATACTCAGGATGTAGCGGTTGCTGATCAATGGGAGAGGCCTTATGGCAGAGAGAAAGCTGCTTTCCCGTTGGAATGGGTACGTGAAAATAAATTATGGCCAAGTGTTAGCCGTGTTGACGATGGCTTTGGCGATAGGAACCTAATGTGTACATGTGCTCCAATTGAAGAATATAAAGAAGGGGAATTTAATTTCGAACAATTAAAATAGAATGCGAATTGTTCATTAAGATAATAAATCCCGGGATTTGGTATCAGGTTCCGGGATTTTTATATTGTGTAAATTCGATCAATTCAATAGGTGCTCCATGGTGTTCAATCATTGCCACACGAACACCTTCCGAGGGAGCATTGGTTTGATTAAGAATTCAAAAATCGGCAAGTGAAAGCGCTTCTTCCAAATTATTCACTTCAAACGCAATGTGAGGAACGGTTTTTATAAGTTCGTCAAATGGGCTGTCATCATCAAACCGCATCCATTCTATCCCGAAAGGGCTGGTATCAAATCCGCCAACAGAGAATTTTAGATGTGGAATATATCGTTCATCCTGAATTTTTTCTTTGGTTGGAATACCGATATGGTGATATCGCCAACCCCATTTTTCAATAGCCAACGGCTGTTCATGATCTTTTCTTTTTTTCATATACGGTCGTTCCTATTTATTTAAAATAAAATTTTTGTTATTGCCCATCGTTTGTGGGTCGTACATCATTATATTTATATCAAAGAAATCAATTTTTTGTTTTGTTTTATTCCATATGAATGATTTAAAATAAATCGTTGTATCACTAATCCTTTGTTTGGGGATATTTAACCGAAAATGTAGCGATTGACTCTCTTCAGAAACTTGCTGATTTTTCCAAAATAATATGCTGTCTTGTTTGTTGGTGAGTTGATAAACGATTGAAATTTCGCTATTTTTTATTAGCTTATAATCACATGAAATTTCATAGATCATTTGCTGATTAGGAATAGATACATGATCAATTAGTGTATAATATTCATTTTTTGTTTGCACAGATGGATTGAATTCATTGTATATTAGTTTATGCCTAAGGCCTTTACAATAATATGCCGGCGGAAGAATTTTATTTTGGATGCTGAGATAATGATTTGTTTCTTTAAATATTTTCCTTTTACGTTGAATATCATTCAAAATACTGTCATTGTAAATTTTAAAGATGTCTAGTTGTTGGCCAACTAGGTATAAATTTTCACCAGATAAGTAATATCCATTAGAGAAAAAATCTACTATCTCTCTGTTGGTATTCATAAATGCAATATTGCTGTTTAAATCATGTGTTGTGGTGTTTAGTTTTTTTCCCAGCGAGGAACTATATTCAGGTACACGAAGGTTATAGTTATTGGATAAAAAAGCAAGAATTGTTTCGTAAATATCCAAATGAGAAACGGCCCCTGAAAATGTTCTTGGCTCATCAATCATCTTTGAATAGATTAATAATGGGACATGATATCTTTTTAAAGAATTTTTGATAGGAAGTTCTGTAACCGGATGATCACCGGTTATAATAAAAAGGGTATGATCAAAATCTTCTCTTTTTTGATATTCTCTGAAAAAATCTTTGAGTGCATCGTCAACAAATAATATGGATTTGATATATTTTTTATAGGTATTGAAAAAGAGTTTGTCATTATCCCTTTTTATTTGTTTCAATAATTTATTAAAGCGGGTTGAATAATAAGCTTCATTTGAAATAGCAAATGGAGAATGACTTGTACCCGTAAAGTATAAATCCAGTCTCGGAGATTCTGTCAAAGTGTCAATTACATCCAATGATTGATTAAATAAATCTTTATCATTATACCCCCCAAAAGAATTTTTCTTTTTCAGTAACTATCTTTTTATATTGAGATGAAAATTTTGTATTATCAATAATAAGATCAATATTATTATACTTAAAAAATGCTGCTTTTTCATGAAACCAACTTCCCTGTCCGTAAAAAAAAGAAGTATAATAATGATTTGATTTCAAAACAGAAATTAGCGAATAATGCAAAGGATATTTGTCCAGTAAAGTAAATCCTTTTTCTCCGTAAGGTAAACCACCCAATAGTGACGGCATTACTGCAAAAGACCTTTCTCCTAGGGTGAAACACTTGTTTCAGTACAAACTTTGGGTGCTCAGGTTTGTTAAAAATGGCATTAGCCGAACACCTTTAAAGGGATATAAGAAATCATCATTTAACCCTTCAACAATAAGAATAACGATATTTGGGATTGTGTCTGATTTTTTAATAAACGGCCCTATCACATCCCGATGATAAAATTTATGAAGTGCCGGATATTCTAGATCAATATATTCGTGTGAATCAAATAATTGTTGATATAGCTTATTGCTTTTATAATTGGTGTTGTGAAGTTTATTCTTGTTTTGGAAATAATTAAAAGATCTTGTGTAAAAATAGATTGATTTATTGATGATTAAATGATTTGTTTTTAATGGGCTTAAGCTTCTGGCAAAGAAATTTAAAGGGATAAACAGCAAAATAATGGCATAGATCCACTTTGTTTGCTTGGCTGGGATTTTAATCGATTGGATTAATTTATAAAATCCAGGAATAATTCCAATAATGATTAGGATATAAATAATTACATCGGAATAATTAATTTCTGCTGTTTGAATGGTGTGGGTTACTTCTTTAAATGAATGCTTAAACAAAAAAGTATCGAGTAAATCTAACTGATAAGAAAAATACTTTAAAATGAGTGTATGAAGAATTGTCCAAATAATGATTAGAACAATGGAAATGAAAGAAGCCGCTTTTTTATGGAATTTAAAAATAACAGCAAAAATCAGGAATAGAAATATAACAATAGGTATGGATTGCAATAGATCATTAAGAAAACCTATTCCTTCTAAGAGAATGACATTATGATATACTCCATGATTTTTTAAGATTAAAAATAATTCCAATAATCTAAGTAAAAATAATGATCAATAAAAAGTAAAAATAATTTTCAAGAATTCCTTTAATGTATTCATGATAAGTTAATTATTGAAGATGAAATTCATTTTTCGGTTCCTGTACTTTTAACTCATTATAAAATTCAATACGGTCAATGAGTTCACCTAAAGCGAATGATATTAAAATAAAATACATGGGAAAATCATTGTTCAACAGAATAGTGGAGCTTATGGCCAGGGCAATTCTGCAAAAACTTGCCAGGTGTATGATGCGGTGGTATTTGATTTTTCGATAGATGTATAGAAGTATTCTAAAAAATACAATCATATAAAAAGCTTCGGGTTGGTTTGCCAGTAAAGCAAAAATAGTGATACCGATAAACAGGGTTTGTGCAGAATGAATTTTTGCAGGCCATTTCCAGGTGGCAAGCTGGTATAGCATATCGATTGAAAATAATAGAAGCAACCCAAAAGCTGAAACCAGTATTCCCGGAATGTCAAACACATAGAAATCAATACCCAACGCTACAATGAAAAGAGTAAAAAATAGAATCTCGCGGCTTAACCACGAATTTTTTAGGTTGGTTAATGAGCGCCAGGCCCGCAATTTTTTCCCGAGGTGGAATATACTTAAGAGGCCGGCAATAATGCCCATTCCAAAGAATATATGCTTTTCAATGGATGAAAAAGTTTGTGTAACTCCTGAACTGTAAACACCCGTTAATCCTGTGGCTAACAATGTGAAAATTACAAGAGGCCATTCGGTGATCGCTGAAATTTTTGCTTGTTGTTTGACCTTTCGTTTGTTTTCTGCTTTTTGATCAAAAAGCTGAAGATCTATTTCAGGGCTTATTTTTTTTCGTGGAGGTATCGTTTTTAGTTTTGCGCCAACATCAACAGCTCCGGGATTAGAATCTACAGATTCCTGTCTTGAAAATTCTGCTTTCATAAAATCAAGTGCTCCAGTGGGACATAGATTGGCGCAGGCAGGTTTTTCTCCTTTTTCGATACGGTGATTACAAAAATTACATTTTTCAATTATTCCTTCTTTAGGATTAAACACAGGAGCATCGTAAGGACATGCCCAGGTGCAGTACTGGCATCCCATACATTTTTCCGGGTGATGAATGACGGCTCCTGTTTTTTCGTCTCTGGAATAAGCATTGGCAGGGCAATTTTTTAAACAGGGTGCATCTTCGCAATGATTGCAGGCCAATGATAAATAAAATAACGGGAGATGAGGGTAATGGGTATTGTTTGATGAATGAATATTTCTCCATGTTCCAGCTGGTTGAAAACCATTTTCATTCATGCAAGCCACAACACAGGCATTACATCCTACGCATTTATTGTAATCAAATATGAAAATATTATTTTCCATTATGGGTTTGCTTTTTCAAAATCAACCCGATTGTCATGGAAGGCTGTTCCATGCCCCATATCGGTTTCACGTCCCTTGGAAAGCATATTGGGGCAAGCTCCTTCCTGATGCCAGTATCCGTTGACAATAACAATATTTCCCGGACGTAAGCTGGCATCTGTTTTTACTTTTATTGTTAATTCTCCACGTTCGTTAAATACACGAATCCAATCGTTTTCCTTAATTCCTTTGCTTTGTGCATCACCTAAATTTATCGTGGCATACGGTTCAGGGTCTATGGTTTTAATGCTTTTTAAGTTACCGAATTGCGAATGTATCCGGTTTTTTGTATTGGGTGACATCAGATTAAAACGATATTGATTTTGATTATGATGGCCCTCGGTTGTTCTTTCGTAGGTTGGTAAAGGATTCACACCCCATTTATGATGGGCTGTTTCGGAATAGAGTTCAATTTTTCCAGAGGGTGTTTTAAACTGATAATCGGAAAATGCAATTTCCTGCAATCCGGGAGCTAAAATAGGTTCCTGTTTTAATTTCTCCAGCGTAAGCTCAGGAAATGGTTCCAGCTGTTTAGTCAACCATTTTTCTATCGATTCGTCTGATGGGAAAGGAATATTTGCTTCAATTTCATCTTCGCTAAAGCCTAGTTTTTGTGTTAACAAATAATATATTTCTGTTTCGGGCTTTACTTCACCCATTGGCTCGATAACTTTTTGCCTGAGCTGCACATAAGGATTCCAATAGGAAGAAATTATATCAGATTGTTCAAACATGGTTTTGGCTGGTAATACAATATCTGCTTCCAGGGCAGTGTCGGTCATAAACTGCTCAACCACCACTTTATATTCTAATTGTCGAAAAGCTTCTTTTACGATATTGCTATCTGGATTTTGAGAAACCGGATTACCCCGTTCTACCCATGCCATTTTTAGTTGTGGATTATTCATGCGAAACATATCCTCACCTAAGCGGGCAGTAGCAATTTCACGACGAAAAATGCCATCAGGAGTTTCGGATGGATAATAATTTTCTGGTTCTTTTATCTCACTAAAAATATCGCCTTGCAAATCAGCATAATGCCAGCAGGCACCCTTTTTTCCAATGTTTCCGGTAATGATTGATAATGCCAGCAGGCAGCGTGTGGTTTGTCCTCCGTTGGTGTATCGTTGCATTCCGTAACCCGGAATTAAGGTCATAGGTTTGATAGTTCCGATGCTTTGTGCCATTTTTTCAATAAACGGAAGCGATACGCCACATTCATGACTTGCCTCTTCGAGATTAATTGCTGATACCGATTCTTTAAATTCTTCAAAACCTAATACGTATTGCTCAATAAATTTTTGGTCTATCCAATGATTGTTGATGAGTATTTTTGCAATAGCTAAAGCTAGAATACCATCGGTTCCAGGATTGGGTTGTAACAATAAATCGGCTCTTTCACTGGATGCCGTTCGCCGAGGATCCACAAAAATAAGTTTAGTACCTTTTTGCTGCGCTTTTTCTATGGGTATCATTTGCTGAATATTCGATTCGGCGGGATTTTTTCCCCACACCACAATCAATTTTGCATTTTCCAAATCCCACGGCACATTGTGTTTATTTTCACCAAGCGTAAGTCTTGTAGCTTCGAGTCCTGCCGGCCAGCATAAATTACCATAAACGGTGGTTGCCCCGCCAAACATTTTCCAGAAATTGGTGCTTATGCTATTGAGTAATCCCGACATTCCACTGGCAGCATAAAAAAGAATGGAATGGGGCCCAAAATGGTTTTTGTAGTGATATAATTTTTCGGCTATTTCATCAATCGCTTCGTTCCAGGTAATGGGCCTGAATTTATCATCATATTTTTTTAGTGGTTGTAATATTCGTTCTGGGGAATTTACGCGTTCCAAATAACTTAATCCTTTAAGGCATATTCCTTCGGGTGTTGCTTTGTTTAACGGCTGCGGGTCAATGTTTATCACTCTGCCATTATCTGTCCACACTTTAAAGGAACAAGTGCTATAACAATTTCGTGGACAGGCTGTATGGTAAACTTTCATTAGGTGGTATTATATTTTTTGTTTATCCATTGCATCTTCTATGGCAATTGTAAAAATATTTTTCATTTTTAACCCCATCGCTTCAACTTGTTGGGGAACAATACTTGCAGCGCTCATCCCGGGAACGGTATTTGCCTCTATAAAAAAAAGCTTGTTTTGGGCAAAAATATAGTCGATACGGACAATCCCACTCAGTTGAAAAATATCGTAAATCTGCGATGAAAGTTTTTGTACCTCATTGGTTAATTCGTCCGGTATTCTGGCAGGGGTAATTTCATCAGCCATACCATTGTATTTGGCATCGTAATCGAAAAATTCATTTTTACTGACAATTTCAGTGGGAGGGAAGATGATCGTTTCTTTGCTGGTTTTTATCAAACCGCAGGTTAATTCTGTACCCTCTAAAAATTCTTCGATAATTATCTCGTTATCTTCTTTAAAGGCTTCGTTGATAGCTTCAAAGATTCCTTCTTTTGCTTTCACCTTGGTAATACCAAAGCTGGAGCCTCCGCAATTGGGCTTAACAAAACAGGGTAAACCGGTAACTTCAAGAATTCGGTTGGCATCAATGGGATCGCCTTTTTTTAGCGACACCCATTTTGCCTGGGGTATATTAAAAGGTTTAATATAGTTTTTACTGAAAATTTTATTGAACGTAAGGGCCGAAGCCAACGTATTTGATGTGGTATAAGGAATCCTGAGTGTGTCGAAATAACCCTGCATTTTACCATCTTCGCCTGGAGTACCATGAATAGTTATTAATGTACAGTCGAACCTGGTTTTTTGGTTGTTAAGGGTAAAACTAAAATCATCTTTGTTTACAATCAGGTCGCATACTAACTCACTTTTAACAATCCATTCAGTACCTTTGGCTACAACAGTATATACATCAAATTTTTCTTTATCGAGCCATTGGGCTATTTGATTGGCGCTGTTCATAGAAACGATGTACTCAGACGAATCGCCGCCACATATGATGGCAATATTTTTTTTCATAGGTATTGGTTGGATATTTTTATCAAAAATAAGACTTATCATTCAAAGATTTAAATGCCTTTGAAAATAGTTTGAAAAAAAATATGGTTATACCGGGAAATAATGAATGAATATAGGTTTGATTTAGTATTTAATATTGGCCTTCCCACTCGTTGTAAAATTCTTCAAGATACTGCTCCATAAATTGATGCCGGTGCTTGGCCATGATTTTCCCTGTTTTAGTGTTCATCCGGTCTTTCAGGAGCAAAAGTTTCTCATAAAAATGATTAATCGTAGGAGCTTTACTCTGTTTATATTCTTCTTTGGTCATATTCAGGTTCGATTTGATGGCTGGATTATAGATTTCCCGTTGCTTATATCCACCATAATTAAAGGTTCTTGCAATCCCGATAGCTCCCATAGCATCTAATCGGTCGGCATCCTGGATAACATCCAGCTCAGGCGATGTAAAGTGTTGTTTATGCTTTCCTCCTTTAAAGGAGATGTTTGAAATAATATTTTCGATATGCCCAATGATATCTTCATCAACATTTAATGAGAGTAAGAATTCTCTTGCTTTAAGCGGGCCAATTTCTTCATCTCCATTATGAAATTTATGATCTGCGATATCATGAAGTAATGCTCCCAGTTCAACGATAAAAAGGTTTACACTTTCGGTTTGGGCAATATGTTTTGATAAATTCCAAACACGATAAATATGCCACCAGTCATGCCCTCCTTCGGCATCTGAAAGAGTATCTTTTACAAATTCAATGGTTTTTTGAATAACGATTTTTGGATTCATTACTTAATCAGCTTTTGTGAAATTTGAAATAAGTATATAAAAAAGATAGGATAATTAATGTTTATTTTTGTCTATCCATTTTTTGTATCTTCGGTCGTTTTCGCACCAATGCGCAATGCTTAAAAAAACAGTAGCAATAAAGGCTCCTAAAGCAACACTAAAACCGGATTCAATAATCCTGTCTGCCTTCCCTGCCAAAAGCCTGAAGGAAATACTTCCTATAAACATAAAGGAGCCAAAAATAGCTCCGGACGTTAAGCAAAAAATAAATTTACTTTTGGTTCTCCAGAATTTCCATCGATGAATATTTTTTTTATTCAGAATGATCATCACAGAAACAATGTTTTATTAAAAATTTTTAAGTCAAATTTAAGATTTTTTAATAAAAAAAGGAACCCCTTAAAGAGTTCCCTGGCATTTGAGGTACATTATATTAAACTGCAAAATTATTTAAACCATCCGAATTTAAAGCTAACAAACCCCCCAGGGGCGGAAAAATCTTCATTATTATAATTATTAAATTGGTCTACATCCATGGCAAATTGATAATTAGCACCAATGCCTATTCTAAAGAATTTGGTAATATTAAATTCAGCTTCAATACCAGGTGTTAGGATAAATACATTTTTGTCTTCAATCCATGTGTCGAAAGGTTCATCATAAATATCAATATTTCCACGCCCTGTTTGGAGCGATGCAGAGAAGTGAATAGCTTTTTTAGGCCTAAAAATATATCCAAGCAGAAGTCCGCGATGTTCAAAATCCAGTATATCTCCAATGTACTCATCGTTATTAGAGAAAATATTATTTTCGAGATTTTGGTTATAAAATCCAAAAATAACTTTATCGTTTAGGATTGCTGCTGCATTAAACCCCTGCATGTAAGCTGTCTCTCCATCGATTGTTGTAACGTTAATAAAAGGTCCTAAATAACCACGGATTTTTTCGGGTTTAGTAAAAAGCGTTTCAATATCGTTATTTTCTTGTGCCAGGATAATGCCTGCTGAAAATAAAAGCAGTATAAATACAAATATCTTTTTCATAATTTTTCTGAGTTTTAATTTTCTCAAAAAAACTTATACAAATAGTTTGCTAAAATTATATTTACGACTCCTGCTGATTTTATTCTATCATAACTTCATCTACAAAGATGAATGCCGGAGAACCTGCACCCAGGTGCCACGGTGGCAGATTCCCATAATTATGAGCTACAATTTTAATGTATCGGGCATTTACATCAACATTCGCTTCCAGATCTTTAATGATAATATCCATGTTATCATCCGGTATGTTGTGTTCAATGGAAGCTGCCAGCTTGAAATCTTTTTTATCCTCAGAAACCCAGAACTCAACTTTTTTGGGCATCAGTATCCATGAGCGTGTATCTTGCAGAAATCCTGCAGCCAGGCGATTTATGGGTTTTACCTTTCCTAAATCTATGATTGCTTTAAAATCGGTATTCTGGTATCCTTGCCAGCCTCCAAGGCGCCAGTTAGCCGGACCGTGTATTCCATCAATTAATCCCTCAGGGCCCCCTGCATCATAGGATGTGTTGTAAGTAGTCAGTATTTCAATATCTTTATCAAAATCTAACTTAATAAGGGTTGCTTTGACAGGAAAACTATAGCCCATGGTCTTGTGCCAGGCAATAGCATTTATTTTAAGGGTTTCATCAATAAAAAAGGGTTCTTTATATAAGGTGGCGTTTTTATCGGGCTCGCTGCCATCCAACGTATAGTATATATTACAATCTTTCATCATGGTTTGGATGCTTACTTTAACCGATTCTTTAAAACGCTGTTCTTGTGATTTGATAACCGGAACAGGTAAAATAGGCTCATCAGTAATATGGGTAACCGGTATATGTTTGTCATTACTAGCCCAGTTTTTATTTGGTTCAGGCCCCATCACAAAATGTAAATGTCCTCCTTTTAAGATTATATCATGCTTAATGTAGCTAAAAGAATAAGGCTTACCATTCAACTCAACCGATTGGATATAGAGATTTTCTTTTGAGACATTCTGCGCAGTAATTTTAAATTGATTGCCATTTTCAAGATGTATTGTAGTTTCGGGTAGCCATGGCGTTCCAATAATATAATCATTGGTGCCGGGGGTTACCGGATAAAAACCCATGGCACTCATTACAAACCATGCACTCATTTGCCCGCAGTCTTCATTACCACTCCGGCCATCAGGAAGGTGTGAGTAAAAATCATCCATGATCTGTCTTACTCTTTGTTGCGTTTTCCATGGTTTGTTTACATAGTTATAAAGGTAAGCCATGTGGTGACTTGGTTCATTTCCCTGCGCATACTGGCCTATTATTCCGGTAATGTCTTTCTGGTCGCGGCCTGATATGGGACTCGTCGTTTCAAAAAGCTCATCAATTTGTTGGGCAAAGTTTTCTTTACCACCATGCAATTCAATCAATCCGGTAATATCCTGAGGTACATAAAAACTATATTGCCATGAATTGGCTTCCGTAAAATGCCAGTCCACTTTTGTGGGATCGAAAGGAGATATCCAGCCACCATTCATCTTGGGGCGCATAAATCCTGTGGAAGGATCGAAAATATTCTTGTAGAATTGTGAACGTTTGATGTATGTTTGGTAAATACTATCCTTCCCCATAATTTTTGCCATTTGTGCAATGCACCAGTCATCATAGGCATATTCCAATGTTTTTGATATTGATTCATGCTCCATATCACCGGGGATATGGCCATGATTACGGTAAGCCTCCAACCCGAAATGGTTTTGCATAGCACTGTTCTGCATAGCTTCCAGTGCTTTCTGTTCATCAAAATTGCGTATCCCTTTCATCCAGGCATCGGTTATTACCGGAACAGAGTGGTAACCAATCATGCAAAATGTTTCGTTGGCTGCAAGCTCCCAAACGGGCAACAAACCTCCTTTATCGTACATGTCGAGAAAAACCTTGATAAAATCGCCGGTGCGTTCAGTTTCTAGTATGGTCATTAAGGGATGCCAGGTACGATAGGTATCCCATAATGAAAAGACGGTATAATTTGTGTGTCCGGGTGATTGGTGAATTTTTTTATCTATCCCCCGGTATTTGCCGTCAACATCCATGTAGGTGTTCGGCTGTATAAATGTGTGATAAAGTGCTGTATAAAAAGTTTTTAATTGTTCTTTGTTATTTGTCTTTATGGCAATTTTGTTTAATTGATCATTCCAGATAGCTTGTGCTTGCTTCTTTATTGTGTTAAAATTGGATGAATTGTTTTCTTTTTCTAAGTTTTTACGGGCTCCTTCGGCACTAACTGCAGATATTCCTACTTTTACTTCTATAGTTTCGTTTTTATTCGTATTAAAGCCAACAAAGGCTTTTACATTGGTTCCGCTGGCTTTTTTTAAGTTTTTTTGCAGGATATTATCTATAGCTATACCTTCCCGTATGAAAGGTTTTGAGAATTTTATATGAAAATATATTTTCATATCATTGGCCCAGTTTGATGAGCGACGTAAGCCCTGAATTTCCCTGTCGTTTATGATTTTAATCCACGATTCTGTCACTCTGTCGCGATGTTTCAGATCAATAATAATATGGGCCTGGTTAGTTTCAGGGAATGTGTAGCGGTGATGTCCCGTACGTAAGGTAGTTGTTAGTTCAGCTTTTACTTTGGGTTTGTCGAGTAATACCGAGTAGTACCCGGCTTCAGCGTGTTCATTTTCTTTTTGAAAGGGTGAAGCATAAAGATGATTTAAAAAAACAGGTTCGCCCACCACAGGCATCAGAAGAATATCGCCATAATCGGAAACACCTGTTCCATTAAGTGCTGTATGGGTAAATCCATAGATTATAGAATCAGAATAGTGGTATCCCGAACAGCCATCCCATCCCGTAAGGCGGGTATCAGGACTTAATTGTACCATGCCAAAAGGCAGTGTTGCCCCCGGGTATGTATGTCCGTGTCCATCGGTTCCTACAAATGGATTGACATATTTCGCAGGTTTGGTCACCTGCCCAATCGAAGTGCTTATAGCAAGAAGTAAAATAAATAATTGAACCGGAATAATTTTCATCATGATAGTTTGTTTTATTGGTAATTAACTAAAGATTGTACGTTAATATTTTTGGGATCTCCCTTAATTACTTTAACATTATGGGTTTGTCCGGGAACCAGATGGAAAAAATTGTCACTTAGCTTTAAATCTCCTTTAAGATTATCGATTTGTACAAAAAATGCAGGATGTTGGGTTGAAAACTCGATGTATTTCTCATCGTTCAATTTCTCTATATCCCAATGAATGTTTGGATGATGTAATGTTATTTCACCCCATTTTTGATTAACTGCCAGCCCGCTGTATTTTATTTTCTGATTTGTTTCGAATTGGGCATAAACGATTAATCCCGTAGTATCCCGATTATAATCTGTTAAAACCTTATCAAAGATTTTGATGGGATATCCGGCATGAAGAGAAGTGTCCTTTTCCCATTCTCCAATTTTCTCTCCTGTAGTTTTTAAGAGTGTAACTTTCAGATTTCCGTTAACTTTATGCGGTGAATCAGTCACCAGGTTAACTTCAATTTTTTCTTTATGAATTACCGGAACAATAAGTACCGGTTTATAAGAGCTTTTAATCTGGTATTGAACCGCTTTCCACCGGCCGTAAAAGTCAATGCTGCTCCACGAAATAGCAGGCCAGCTGTCGTTAAATTGCCAATAAAGAGTGCCCATACATTTTGGTGTTGCTAACCGGTGTGCTTGGATAGCTTTTTGATAGCCAATGGCTTGTGTTATCTGGCTTAGATATATTTTCTCCTGAATGTTTCCAGGGGCAAAGCCCTCTCTTTGCATATATAAGTCAATGATTTCAAATCCCTCAGGATGTTTTTGGTGGCAGGAGAGCTCCGATGAGTCAGGAAGGATTTTTGTGCCGGCAAAAGATTTGATGGTATGCATGGATGGGAAACCCTGAAACCCATATTCACTCATAAACCGGGGCCCTTTTTGTTCAAACATTTCAAAGGGTTCTTTTCCCCACCACACACCCCAGTAGTGCGCATCGCCATGGCTCATGCTTTCTTCTCTACCCCATCCGTATTGAGGTGACGAAGACCAGTAAGGCCTCTGAGGATCGTGAATTCTCACTATTTTGTTCAATTCATCGTGAAAAACTTTTTGGTATCCACTCCAAATTTTTTCTATACTACCCGGGAAATTTTTTACGTGGCGCTGCCATCCCCAGTTATGCCACCCTTCATCTGTTTCATTGTTTCCACACCATAAGGCCAGGCTGGTAAATTTGCGTAAACGCTGAACCTGTTCTGTAGCTTCCTGCCTGATGTTTTTAAGAAAGTCCTTATTCCATGGATACATGGAGCATGCAAACATAAAATCCTGCCAAACCATAATGCCTAAGCTGTCGCAGGCTTCAAAAAATGCATCGGGCGGATAAATGCCACCTCCCCAAACGCGAAGCATATTCATATGACTGCGATGAGCATCAATAGCTAATTGTATCCAGGCTGAATCCAGGTTCGGAATAAAACTGTGTGGAGGTACAATATTCGCTCCTTTTATAAAGATATCATCCCCATTCACTTTAAAGTAAAACGATGTTCCATATTCGTCTTTCTCATTGATTAGCTCAATTGAACGAATACCTGCTTTTTGATTAATTTGTTGTTGATGTCCATCCTGAGTTTCCAATACCATGCTAAAATCGTAAAGATGCTGCTCTCCTGAATTATTAGGATACCATAACTCAGGTTGATGAATAATAAAATCGAAGCCCAGGTTATTTGAGCCTTTTTTTAATTGAACCTTTCGGGATACTTTTTGATTGCCCGTAGTATTATTGATAACTTTCAGGGTTACGTTTTTTATCTCTTGGGCGTTAATGTTAAAATCCGCACGCATCCTGGCCTGTTTGTCATCTATCGTTTGACTTGAGATATACCCATCTTTTAAAAGTATCCCTGTTGATAACTGAAGGTAAACAGGCTGCCAGATGCCACACCCAACCAAACGGGGAGCCCAGTCCCAACCAAACTGAAAGGCTGCTTTCCGAATGTAAGCCCATTCACCTCCGGGAAGAGTAAATTCAAGGTTGCTCTTTTTTTCTTGAATATAATCTTTGGCAGGATGAAAGATAACCCTTAAACGATTTTCTCCTTCTGTTATTAATTCGGTAACATCAATCTGCCACCTGCGATACATATTGTTTGCCCGGAGTAAAGGGGTGTGGTTTAAAAATAGTTCAGCATGCGTGTCCAGCCCCATGAAAACCAGCGCTGCTAAATCATATTTCCTGTTTCCAATAATTTCGTCTTTGGTAAAGGTGAGCCTGTATTCCCACGAAGTATTTTCAATCCATTCCAACTCTTGGTGATTACAACTTTCATAAGGATGTGGAATAAGTTCATGAAGGTATAAATCATTATAAATATTTCCGGGAACCTTTGCGTTTAGCCATTCATCATTTGTCCCTGACTTACGGAATTTCCATCCTTCATTCAGAAAAATTTTATTTTGTGCTGATATACTGTAAGAAGTCAGTATGAAGAGAACCAGATATTTTATGAAAAGCCCTGCGATTTTCATGATGATTCCGATGTATTATTGTTCAAAAAAGATAGAATCATTTTGGCATCTTCTGCCAAAGGGATTTCCATTTCAGCAACGGGTTTCTGAAGCTCAGTTAATCGAACTGAAATATTGGTTACTTCTGCATGGCTAATCGTACTTCCGTTATGATATTTTTCAAGTAATTTTAGGGTTATCGATGCAAGCTTGCTTAGATTAACGGAAAGGTCTTTAATTTCTTGAAGACCCGGGTTGTTTTTAATATCATCTTTGATGAAGGATTGATTATTTTTCCAGATTAGCAAGGTTTTTTGTAAGGTATCATAATTATCTTCCGATTTATTTTTCAGGTATTCCTTCAGAATAATTCTAAAAGTTATGATATCGGGTGCATCCGGAACCGTAATGTCAACAAATCTTGATAGCGGTTGATAGGTTGTATATCGCTTGCTGCCATGCCTTCTATATCCTTCAAGAGGTTCTGCAGTATTGGCGAGTATCATAAGGTTAGCGATGTTATCCTTCCCGGCAATTCGTCGCATCATAAGTTCGCGGTTGGCACGATGACGGACTCCGCAAATTTCAAGATGGAGGCTGATTTTTTGAAGTCTCGAATACATCTCAACTTCCGATGATGAGGGATTGGGACTCCATAAACGCTCAGCAATAGCTGCTGTTCTTGGCCATATTCTTGAATCCACATTTTTAGCATTAACCAGTTCGGCCCACATGGGAGCTTCTCCACCAAGGATTCTTTTTTGTTCAGCGTCAGTTAATGTGGTAGTGTCCGGTAGCGGATCAACCCTATAATGAGTAATAGCATTGTGCGATAAATCGATATAGTAATCGTTGGATAATATACTTTGATAGCCACGTTTCGCTGCACGGTACATGTAATTGTATCCCCTCCAGCTATGAATAACAATATCTTTGGGCAGATCAGGAGCATATATTTCGTCCCAGCCCATCATTTTTTTGTTATTCTTTGTAAGTATCTTCTGGAGCTTTTTATTAAAATAGGCTTGTAGTTCATGATTGCTGGTTATGCCTTTTTGCTGCATAAAGGCTTGAATATCCTCATTGTTGTCCCATTGTTTTCCATTATTTTCATCTCCACCAATATGCATGTATTCATCAGGAAAAAGTTCAGCCATTTCTTGCAAAAAATCACCCAGTACCTGATAAGTGAACTCCCTGGATGGATCCATGGTAGGGTCAAAAACACCAAAATATTTTTCAATTTCATAAGGTCCGGGTGCAGATGCTAATTCGGGCATACCTACCATCCATGAAGTAGTGTGTCCGGGCATGTCAAATTCGGGCATTACCCTAATCCCCCGTATATTTGCATAATGAATGATTTCTTTCATTTCTTCCTGGGTAAAATATTTCCCGTTTGAACCTTTTTCGTGCAGCTGGGGAAATTTTTTGCTTTCGATTCTGAACCCCTGATCTTCGGTTAAGTGAAGGTGTAAAACATTCAATTTTACGGCCGACATAGCATCAATATTCCGTTTAACGAAGTCGACAGGAAGAAAATGCCTGCAAACATCAAGCATTAATCCTCTCCAGGGAAACCTGGGCTCATCCATTATTTTTACTCCCGGGAAATAATAGCCCTCCGTATCAAATGTTGTTAATTGCAATAAAGTTTCTAAGGCATGAATCGCTCCTAAATCGGTTTCTGCAAGTATTGAAATATGCTGATTGTTAATCGTGACCTTGTAGGATTCATCTTCTTTTAACTTTACTTCTCCAGGCTTACTTATATGAATGCTGATAACTTTCCCCTTTCCCGGCAGAAAAGGAATGGATGTTTTTTTACTCAGACGTTGAAGAAACCATTGTGTATTATCAGTTATCCTTGGATGATAGTCACCTGTAATTTCAAACCGGATTCCATCGGCAGGGATTCGGAATTGATCTTCTAAAGGCTCCATTGTTTTGGGGAGAGGCATTAATTGCCACTCCTGGGCATGAGCATTTATAAAAAAGGATAAAAACCCGGCTAAAAGAATAATTTTATACATCTTGTAATTTTTTAGGGTTAAAAATTTATGGATAATGTTTTTATTCATTTTTATGTTGTAATGCATTTAATGCAAAAACGTATGCACCAATTGAAACAGCCTCATTTGTGCCTAGTTTCGAACGGGCAATGCCAATTTTTTTGTGCATATTATAGGTCACTTCACGATTACTTAACGGAACTTTAACTTTATGCTCAGTGTCTTGAAAAAATGATTTTTTTTCTTCTTTATTTTCAAGGTTATAAGCCACTAACTCGAGCCTACTGGTTGTTGTTCCGTTAAATGCCGTTAATTCACCATTAAGCTGAGCCATCATTGCAGGTGCAAATAACTCATAAGCATTGGATAATCCCCCACCGATAACAACATTACAGTCGAGTAGCGTTAATGCATTGGCAAGAACATCTCCCAGAGACTTTCCAAATAGCTCAAAACTTTTCATGGCAGCCTTTTGGTCTCCTTTTTTAGTTCCCAAAGCAATATCATAGATATCTTTCGGGTTGAGATTATTGATGTGGCTGTCTTTACTTAATGTATTGTAATTTCGTTGAATAGCCCGTATGCTGATATTTTCTTCAGCAAACCGATTTGGCTCCAATGCGCTGTGTGATAGCCATATCTCAGCCCCCGCAGCATTATCGCCCAGATAAAGGTTGTCATTGTGAACTATCCCCGCACCAAAGCCTGTTCCCAGCGTAATACCCAGTAAATTTATATATTTCCGTTGAATATTCTTTTTTTCAAAAGTTTTATTGATGTCTGGTAGTATTCCTGCAATGGCTTCACCATATGCAAAAAGGTCCCCGTCATTATTGATAAAAACAGGAATTTTGAAGATATCTTCCAGCATAGGACCGAGGGCAACACCGCCACGGAAGGCAGGCAGGTTTCCCAAATCTCCGATAATTCCATTGGGATAATCTGCAGGCCCCGGAAATGCAAAGCTGATAGCAACAGGAGAGGAGGGAAGGTTTTTGGTTAGCTGTTTAAATCCGTTGATGATACCTTCTAAACAGAGGTTTAAGTTATCTGCATTACTGGGTTTTACCAGTGGATTTGTTATGGTTCGGTTTCCCTGCAAGGCAGAGAAAACAAAGTTGGTACCTCCGGCATCGAGCGTAAGTACTATCCGGTTGTCGTTATTGTACTGTATCATTGTGGATTTAAGGTTTTTGTGTTTTTAAAAGCCATAAAAATAATATATAATAATCCTGCAAAAGGAACGGCAAAACCTGCTAATACGCTAAATTTGTCAGCAACGAGTCCCATTAACGGAGGAATAAACGCACCTCCGGCAATCGCGGTTATCATCAGTCCTGAGATTTCATTGGCACGTTCCGGCATATTATCTATTGTTATTGAGAAGATAAGCGGGAAAACATTGGCAAACCCTAGCCCTGTAATAAATACACCAGCAATGGTAAGCCATTGTATCTGAGAAAAAATAAGAATTAATCCGGTTAGGGAAAGCAATGATGTTATTCTAAAAAAAATGGATGGTTTTGTCCAGTTTAAAATAACACCTCCCATAAACCGGCCAATGATAATGGCAATAAAAAAGAAAGCATTACCTAAAAGTCCCCAGGTTTTGAGTTCGACATCAAATTCATTGTTTAGTAAAATTGGGACTCCTGAACTTAAGCATATTTCGCTTCCTACGTAGATGAATATACCTAGTACCATGGCTAAAACGTACCGGTTTTTAAGTAGAGAAAAACAACTTTTTAGGCTGGCAGGAGGCCTTTCGGTCTTTTCCTCGTCAATATGTATAAAACCTATAATGATGATAGAAAGGAGCAGTACCGCCACATAAATTGGAAATAATACCCTCCAGTCGGCTCCAAACCATTTGGCGGCAGCAAAGGGTATTAGCGATCCGGAAAGTGAACCTAATGCCTTTACAAATTGTCCAAAGCTCAGATTGCGTGAATATTTGCCTGGTTTGGAGACATCCCGCATGATAGGGTTTCCTGCCACTTGTAAAATGGCAGCTCCGGCACCTAACATCAGGATAGTAATCAGAAAGAGACCATAGTGGTTTAATCCAAATAAAGGAAGCGTGAGCCCTGCGAGGGCAATAAAAAGCCCCAAAATTAATATAATTTTTTTCCCTTTTCTGTCCTGAAAGATTCCCATTGGAATGGAAAGCACACCAAACATGATAAATCCCATGAAAGCAATTAACTGAGCTTCAAAATTACTGAGAGCAAATTGTTCTTTTGCAAGTCCCACAAACGGACCAACAGCATCACCAAAGCCCATACAAAGAAAAGCAAGAAGAATAGCAAATGTTTTTCGGTTCATAGTTGTAATGGTTTTATACTTTTAAATTAGTTTTTTCTGTTGACTCCCTTATCTTAAGATTTACCGGAAGTACTAGTTGTTTATTCGTTGAACGGTTTGTTTGATTTTCTATTTGGTCTAGTAATAGTTCAAAAGCTGATTGGCATATTTTTTCAACAGGCTGCTTTATCGCACTTATTCCCGGGTTCATAAAATGAAAATAAGGAACATCATCAAAACATATTAATCCTGTTTGTTCCGGGATGTTAATATTAAGGTTTCGGAGTGTATCAAGGGTTGCGGTAGCCAGGTAATTATTGAGGGTGAAAATACTATCGGGAAAAGGCTTCTTCTGATAAAGCTTTCCGAGTAATTTTTCTATTGTTAAAGCACTACTTGCATAGGGAATCTCATAAACTTCAGGAGTGATATTTTCTTCGATAAGCGCTTTTTTATAACCATCAACTCTTGATTTAATGGTTGAAATATGTGTTGGAGTGATTGCCAGTGCTATTGGGCACTTAAATCCCTGAGTTAAGAGATGCTTGGTTGCAATATAAGCACCAGTATTATTATCTACCGTTACTGAGGGTAAAACCGAACCATGTACAAACCTATCAATTAGTACTATGGGTAAACCACTAAGATATAGTTTATCTAAAATGCTGTTATTTTCCTGCGAAGATGAAATAATAAGACCATCAACCTGCTTTTCGGTTAAATTTCGGATAATTTTTTTCTCTTTTTCAATTTGCTCATCTGTGGAGGAGGTGATTAGGGTGTAACCATTTGAATCGGCAATATCTTCAAATAAACGGGCTGTTTGAGCATAAAATGGATTGGATATATCAGAAACGATTAGTCCAATGGTAAAACTCTTGCCCAGACGTAAACTTCGTGCAAAATGATTTGCTTTATATCCTAACTCGTTTGCCTTTTCAACTACCCTCTGGCTAGTTTCTTTCGCTATACTATATTCTTCTGCTTTTCCGTTGAGGACAAGTGAAACCAATGTTTTAGAAACACCTAAGTTTTTAGCAATATCATCAATTGAGAGGCGTTTTTTTTGCATGAGATTCTATATTATAAACAAATATATAAAATTTACTAAAACGATTTAGTTATTATGAATAAAAAATAAAGATGTCGTTTTTTATATTGATAGTAGATTGAAATCTGAGATAATTATATATAAGAAAGGTTATAAACTAATTAAAATTTTTTTGTGGGTATAGTTATATTCCAGGGAAAATAAAAAACGCTGCATTGGGCGTGCAGCGTTTTAATGCAGATGTTTTTGTTGTTGTGTTTTAATCAGAAGAAGCTTTAATGTGTGCCCAATTCTCTTCCCTCTTTATTCTGGTAACCTGCATTTCACTTATTGAAAATAATTTAGCAATAACGTTTTGTTTAATGCCCTTTTCAAGCATACTTTTTAAAACCTTTACATCTTCCGCTTTAAGCTTCGAATTTCTTATTAACCCTTTGTTTTTAATTTTATTGATTTCTTGCAATCGAGGCATAATACGTTTGTAAGCCTCATCTTTAGTAACCCATTTCAGGTTTTTGTAATAATTATTACGTTTGTTCCAATCTAAGTGGATTGCTATGCTTTGGTTGTCGTTATCTTTAGGAACAAAAAATATGGCAACTAATTTATGCACTAAAAAAGTTTTTTTCTTTCCATTGGTTTTAAAGGTGACGGTTTGAAATCCTTTAGTTAATCCTGGTTTTAAGATTCTACCTTCATCTTTATTGTAGCAATAACTTTTTACACGACCGTAATTGCTTACTTCGTATTTTTTGTCAACAAAGGTAATTATCTTCCAAACTTCATCTTCAATTTTTCTTAGATTACGTTCGCTCATTAGATAAAAATTTATAGTTGGATTGTATGTTTAATCTATTGTTTAATCATCGATACGCATAGTTTCATAATAGGTTTAAACGTTATGACGAATGGTTTTTTTTTGATGATTAATGAATCAATTTTTCTTATGAAAATAATATTCGTATTTAACGAAATGCAGAAGGGCTTAATATTAAGAAACAAAAATATTTCTTCGTTAAAGAATGATTTAGGAAACTTTTTAAATTTTTTTACTCTATTTCCCGGCCGGAAGTATATTTACGCCATTTTTCAATCACCAGCGCCATATCTTGAGGTAATTCTGAGTTAAACTGCATAAATTCTTTGGTTTGAGGGTGGGTAAATCCTAATGTTTTGGCATGAAGAGCTTGGCGTGGTAATATTTTAAAACAATTTTGAACAAACTGTTTGTATTTTGTAAATGTGGTTCCTTTGAGAATCTTTTCACCACCATATTCAAAATCATTAAACAAAGGATGCCCTATATATTGAAAATGCACCCGAATTTGGTGTGTACGTCCGGTTTCGAGCTTACATTCTACAAGGGTTACATATCCGAGTTCTTCAATTACTCTGTAATGTGTAATTGCTTCTTTGCCTTGTTCTCCACCCGGAAATACTTGCATAATTTTACGATTGCGTATATTGCGACCAATATTTCCTTTAATTGTTCCCTCTTTTTCTTTAAATGAACCCCAAACCAGAGCTATATACCTTCGTTCTGTTGTTTTATCGAAAAATTGTTTTGCCAGCTTATTCATTGCCTGTTCAGTTTTAGCAATAACCAGCAATCCGGAAGTGTTTTTGTCAATACGGTGTACCAGTCCTGGGCGTAAATCACCTGTTTTGAAAAGTGGTAAATCTTTTAAATGGTACATTAAAGCATTTACTAATGTCCCTGAATAGTGCCCATATGAAGGATGGACAACCATTCCCGGTTTTTTATTGACTATAATTAGCTGATCATCTTCGTAAACAATATGTAAAGGAATATTTTCAGGAATAAGTTCAATGTCTTTTGGTGGGTAAGCCATAACAATTGATATAATATCGCCAGGCTTAACTTTATAATTTGATTTTACGGCTTGATTATTTACTAAAATATTTTCAGCTTCGGCAGCGCTTTGTATTTTGCTTCTTGAGGCATTCTCAATTTTGTTAACCAGAAACTTATCTATCCTAAGCGGTTTTTGTCCGGGATCAGCTTTAAACCTGAAATGTTCGTATAATTCCTGCTCTTCGTTATCATTAGATTCTTTTTCTTCCATATCTTCTTTCATAATCCTTTTTGGTTAATGAATAACGATGAATTTTAAGGTAGTGCTTTTTTGTTTTGAAGAAACTCTGATAAAATAAAATCCGGGGTTTAATTGAGAAATATTGATTGCATTTTCATCATACCAATCGTCAATATATATTCTGCCATGAGAATCGAAAATAGTATATCTATAATTAGAATATGGATCGGGCAGTTTTAGATGTAACTTATCTTTCGTTGGATTTGGGTAAATCGTAAAATTTAAGGATGTTGCATTATATGCTGGTTTTGAGGATGTGCCCACATTTAATTCGTGTCCAAACATGGGCCTAATCATTAATGTTCCTTCCCATTGAGATTGTTTCCAGTCACCAGAAAGATTATAAAATAATTTGTCGTTGTTTATTCGATTTGCATCAAAACCTACATTAAGCATTTCCGTTGTGCTAATTTTTTGCCATCCGATATAAAACGAGTTTTCCAGAATTAATGTAGTATCTAATATAAACCTGGTAAATTTATTTAAGCTGTCCTGATCAACGGGTTTTACATCTTCCTGTCTGTAAATAACTGATCCCGGTTGGTTATTATTCTCGTTCCAAACCATTAGCGTAAAATAATTTTGGTTGGCCTGGTTTAAGGTCTGATTAAAATATATCTGAATTCCTCTAAGCGTATCCTTTTTATATGTATTGAATCGCATTGCTACCATTGCTAGCTCACTTCCTTCGCCATAAAGCCCATATCCATTTTCGGCAGATCCGTCATCAAAAGCATAATAGTTAAAGAATTTTTGCTGGAAAAGAGTTGTGTCGTTCCATCTGTAAGGTTCTCGGGCAGCAAGTGTATCAGTAACCATGTAACTACGAATTTCGAACAAGGCTGAATCGTTTTCGGGGGTATAAGGAAAAATATAATCGATAAACCTTTTATACTTTTCTGTTGTAAATGGGTCAATATTTGCACCGGTACCTCCTGTAAATTCTTCTGTTCCCGTATATCCCATTATATCTTCAATTTCAAATTCACGGCTTATATTCCAAATCTGATCACCAATATTTCTATAGGTTATAGAGATTGAATCCTCCATTTCGTAGGCACTTGCCCGTGTAAAATGGGTCCATGGAATAGATTCATAATTTTTTAGTAATGACGCCATGGGTTTTATAAAAGCAATATCATTTATGATGGTATCATTGATATTCCTGTTTTTATCCAATTGGATAAAATCAATATGCCAGTGGTCGGAATTGCTTGTTTTGCTTTCAAGGTCGCTATTGGTACTAAAAGATGCATAGTTTCTAAACCTAAATTGAAACGATTCTTTTAAAAATTTTTCTTCTTGTACCGGAAGAATAACCTGAATGAATTCTTTTCTCAAATCGGTGAGTGTGTCACCGTAATGAATTTTATCACTGTTATTATAGCTGTAATATTCATTTAACATGGAGTCCTTGGCATTAAAAGTAGTATGCCAGGCTTTGTGCCAGGTTTGATCTTCCGGAGCGTAAAATTCAAGCAAAAGGGTATCATTGGGTTCGGGAGTATCACCCAATCCTCCCGGTTGATAATAAAAGCTAAGGAAAATGCTGTTATCACCGGGGTAATTTAAATTTATTTTTTGTGATGTTAATGTATCTGCGGCAAACTGTAGGTTTCCCGTACCAGGATAAAGGCTTCCGTTGTAGCTTACCGCATCTAAGGTAACTACGCCAAAGGAAATAGAATTTATTGCATAGGTTGTATTAACAAAAGCGTAATGGTCGATCCATAATGAAGAATCTGGAAATATGGTTGGTTTGGAAAAATCATCTATAAAAGGGAGTTCGAGGATTCCCCTTGAGTGTTTTGTTTGTACAGGATCTTTTTTTTGTTTAAGGTGATTTTTTATTACTGGATTTATTTCCAATGGGACTAAAGTTTCCTGTGCATAAAGGAAAAGTGGTGCCATAAAAAGAAGGCTGGATATTATATATTTATAGAATCGTACCAACAGGTAATAAATTTAATAATTTAATAATAAAGTATCAGGTTCAGTAAATCGTAATGAATCAACACTAAGCCAAAGATCGACTGTTGAACCTAGCCGTATCTGTTTGTTCTTTTTATAAACAGGATATTGTCTCCATACTTTTGCCTGAGCAGTATCAACCGCTTCTACAACTGAAGTGTCGTAGATTATGGCCCCAACATTTAATGCTGCTCTTAACAAACGATCTTTTGCTTCCATTAGGGTGTACTCATAAAGATCAGGAAGCGTTGTTTTTTCGTTACTTAAGCCTTTTCCTAATACTAAATCTACTTTTGATCCTTTAGGAATCAGTACTCCCGGTTCAATTTCTTCTCCATTTAAACGTTGCTTTAGTACATTGTTAACAGCAATATCAGGAACATGAATTAATTTACCGATTTCTAATCCAACATTTTTTAAGACAGCTTTTGCTTGTCGGTGTGAAACGCCAACTACATTTGGCATTTTTACTTTTTCAGGGTTAAAAGCATTCAGGGTAATAAATATTCGCCTGCCTTTTTTTACATTAAAACCAGGTTCTGGATTTTGTTCAATTACAGTGCCTTTGGGCATATCGTTATTATAAACAGAGTCAATAAATTCGATATTTAATTTATTTTGTTCTGCTTTTTTATAAACTTCTTCTTTTGTAAGCCCTCTAAAATCGGGTACTGGAATTTTTTGTCCATGATGTGTATATATCCGTAAGGATAAGAAGATTATAAAAATTAGCCCAGCTGCTATTAGTATGGCATAAAGCAAGTTTTTTAAAAAAACTTTGCTTTTTAAAAATTGAAATAATGTCATTCGTTTTAGATTATTAAAATAACAATAATGTTAACGTTGAGACAAATATAAAATTATGCATACATAAACTAAAATAAATTTTATGCTAATTATATTCTCGCAAGATTTTATAGTTTGTGTCTCTTTCAATCGGTTTTTTTCCTGCTTGTTTAATGAGCTCTATAATTTCCTGTGATGTCATCGTAGGTTTTTGTTCTTTGGCTCCTGCCATCGAGTATATTTTTGTGGAATCGTCAATGGTCCCGTCAATATCATCAACACCAAACGAAAGGGTTATTTGGGAGATTTCTTTTCCCAACATTGGCCAATATGCTTTTAGGTGAGTGAAGTTATCAAGAAAAATTCTGGATACAGCAAAATTTTTTAGATCTTCGAGCGTATTTACTTCTCCAATAGAGGATAGTGGATTGTTTGCTTTTTTATATTTTAAAGGAATGAACGTATTAAAACCCTTGGTTTTATCTTGTAATTGCCTTAATTGATCTAAATGGTCAATGCGATGCTCATAATTTTCGATATGGCCATAAAGTATGGTTGCATTGGAAGGTATTCCAAGATGATGTGCTATTTCGTGGATTTTTAACCATTGCTCAGCGGTAGATTTTTCATGACATACTTGTTTGCGAATTTCAGGGTTAAAAATTTCTGCCCCACCGCCAGGGATGCTATCCAGCCCAAAATCTTTTAATTGTTTAAGCCCTTCTTCTAGCTCCAAATGTGCTTTTCTGATCATAAATTCAAGTTCAACAGCAGTAAAGGCTTTTATATGGATTGTAGGGATAATTTTTTTTATTTTCTGAATCATTTTCCCATAATAATACAAATCGCGATGGGGATGAACACCACCCACGATATGCACTTCAGTAATATCAGAATTTTTGTATGGTTCTATTTTTTTTAAAATATCATCGATAGAATATTCCCAGCTCCCTACCTGATTTACTTTTCGGTGATATGAGCAAAACTTACAATCGTAAATACAGATATTAGTTGGTTCGATATGTATATTTTTATTAAAATAAACTCGGTTATGATTTTTTTTCTGATTAATATAATCGGCCAAAATTCCTAAAACGCCTAAATCAAAATCATAAAGCTCTAAACCTTCTTTAGTGTTAAGCCTTTCGTTCGAGATTATTTTTTCAATAATCGTTTTTTGTTTGGTCGTTAAATGATCTGATATTTTTAAAAAATGAATCAAAACTTTTAAAATTTTGGATGTAAAATTAGCGTTTTTATTTTCTAGTTTATAGAAATAATCCAAAAAATGAATTATTGTTTATCTAGAGAACGAGGTTATTTGGTAATGATTGGATGTTAAAGTATAGGCAATAAAAAAAGTAAAGGCAAAATGAATGATTGCCTTTACTTTAAAATTTTATATGAGAGAAAATATTATTTTCTGGAATTATACTCGTCAGAAACGGTAAGTTTCTTTTTTCCTTTGGTTCGTCTTGAAGCTAATACTTTTCGTCCATTGGCAGAAGCCATTCGGGTTCTGAATCCATGCTTATTCTTTCTCTTCCTGTTCGATGGTTGAAATGTTCTTTTCATCTCAAAATATTTTAATAATGGTTTTAATTTTTCTTTTGGAATTGCAAAAGTAATGTTTTTTTCTTTCCTGCAAAAAGAAATCTAAAATTTAATTGGAAGGTATACAATTTTTTTTGTTTCAAAAAAAGGTTCCTCAAAATACTGACTGATGTTATAGGTCTTTACAGCTGGTTTAAATTTTCTAATTTCGTTGGTTAAATCACCCCCTTTTAAATAAATAATTCCATTGGGTAATTCATTTTTAAAATTTTCGTTAATTTTATTCTTCACCCAATGGTAAAATACCGGTAAAGATGTTACTGCGCGGCTGACAACAAAATCATATTTTGATTTTAGTTTTTCTGCCCGAATTTGTTCTGTATGGCAATTTTTTAATTCGATGGAATTGGCAATTTCA
>JAYEKP010000238.1:0-7089 GCA_034661075.1 Bacteroidota bacterium | reverse complement strand
TGGTGTTGTTTTTTTACGCATATCATAAAGTCTTGGTTAATACTTTAGATATACGACTATATTTTTGAAAAAAATGATTAATTTTGGATTAACATACTATCCGCCGTTGGCGGATTTAGTTCAACAAATTAAAATATCATTTTTCCTTCCAGTATCTCAAATAATATGCGCTATCCACAAAAAGCCATTCATAACGGGAAGAACGAATGTATTTTTCTTTCATTTTTTCTCTCATCTGTTGATTGTTTTCCCGGGCAAGCCGATCGGTGATCTGCATTAATTGTTGGGTTGTTTTATCGAATTCAGCACCTGAGTAAGTATCGATCCATTTTTGATATTTGTTTTCCTTTTTGGCTTTACGGTAAATATCTGATGCAACCTTGTTATAAAGCCAGAAGCAAGGCAATAAGGCAGCAAGGGCTTCGGGATAACTCTTGAATGCAACTGTGCTCAGCAGGAAATTGGAATAAGCTTCAGTTGCGAAAGCAATTTCATTTGGATATTGGATATTGAATAGTTCCATGAATTCGTCGTGCAAAGTTTTTTCTATATCCAGGTCCTCTTTGGCAAAATAAATAAATGCCCTCAATTCTTCATGAGAAGGTGCTTTTGAAGCCAGAGCCGCCAAAGCGCGTGAATATTCACCGATATAAAATGTATCCTGACTGATATAAAAGCGAAACTTCTCTTCAGGAAGGGTACCTTCAGCAAGTTCAACATTGAATGGATGATTGATAAGTTCTTTATAGATTGGCTCAACCGACTTATCAAGTTCTTTTAAGAAGTTCATATAGTTAGCTTTTTTAGTTCCAGAATTTATAAAAGTGATGAACAGGGCCATGCCCTTTTCCGAGCTGGTATTTCGATCCTTCAGCAATGGTTTGGTGGGTATATTTCAACCCTTTTTGGATCGCCTCCTTCAAAGAGAAACCGTGAGCCAGCCAGGCAGCAATGGCAGATGACAAGGTACATCCTGTACCATGTGTGTTTTTGGTATCAATGCGTTTATAGGGAATTTCGATAAGCTCATCTCCCTCACTAACATAAAAAATATCGATTAGCTTTTCTGCCTTGAAATGTCCTGATTTTAGCAGGACTGACTTTGCCCCTGTTTGCGATAGTTTCCTCGCAGCCTCTGTAAATTCGCTCCAGTTGTGAATTTTCTTATTTAAAATAATTTCAGCTTCTGGTATATTGGGGGTTATTACGGATGCCAAGGGAAGCAACTCTTTGATCAGGATATCAATGGCATTATCCTGGAGAAGTTTGTCTCCGGAAGTGGCGACCATTATCGGATCAACGACTATATTGTTTATCTGGTATTTTTTCAGTGAGGCGATTACAGTTTTAATTACCTCGGTACTGTGCAGCATTCCTATTTTAACGGTATCAGCACCAATGTCTTCCATTACAGTAGCAATTTGTTTTTCAATGAAATCAACAGGTACAGGGTGGATAGCTCTTACCCTTTCTGTATTCTGTGCAGTTATAGCTGTAATGGCAGACATTCCATAAACACCATTTGCCGAAAAAGCTTTTAGGTCAGCTTGTATACCAGCTCCGCCCCCACTGTCAGATCCAGCAATGGTCAGTACTTTTTTATATGATTTGATATCTGGCATTTTTATGATTGTTTTAATGTTTTAAAAATGAGTATATCCTTCCTTTAGGTCTTTGACTTCTTGTTTATCTTTGAGATAAACGATTTTCGGAGTTCCCTTCTCCAAAAATCCTATTCGGTATAAAGGTCTTGAAAATTTTTCCCGGAATTTTCTCTCTAAGATTTCATATTCCTTTTTATCAATTGTCATGAGTAACACGTAGTCTTCTCCGCCAGATACCGATAATTCAAGTTGATTCCATCCGTTGTTTTCCGATTGACGGATCAATTCTTCAGACATGGGTATATTTTCCAGTTGAATAGTGCCTTTCAGATGGGAAGCTTTCAAGATATGCTTCAGGTCGGAAGCGATACCATCAGAGACATCCATCATGGCATGTACCGAATCGAATTGTGAAAGCCACAAACCTTCTTCAATATGAGGAGGAGGAGTCAAATGCTGGTCGAGCAGTTTTTGGGCATTTCTGTCTTTGGGCAAATTATTCATTATCATCTTTAATCCTCCTGCGGAGTCGCCTACTCTCCCCGTAAGGCAGATAATATCACCTTTCTTTGCAGTTGAACGTAATTTGATATTTTTGGTAGCGATTTTTCCGGTCACTCCGACATTTATGATGATATTATCCTCTGAGCCGGTAGTATCTCCGCCAAGTAGCGGTGTGTGATATTTTTTGCTTAATTCTTTATAGCCTTTCATGAATTCTTCCACCCATTCTACCTCCATATCCTTTGGCAAACCAATGGAAAGGTAAGAAGCAATGGGTTTTCCACCCATTGCTGCAATATCACTCAAATTGACAGAGAGAGATTTGTATCCTAACTGAAAGGCAGAGATTTTATCCCTCAGGAAATGGATTTTTTCTATCAGCATATCTGTTGTAAAAATATATGAATTATGCTCATCTATTGGAATGATAGCGCAATCGTCTCCAATACCTGTCATAGGTTTTTTAACAAGTTCCTTAAATTCAGGGGCAATCACTTCTTCTATGAGCCTGAACTCACTTAGTTTGGATAATTTCATATCATTTTATCCCTTAAATTTCCTGGCATTATCTACGGCCTCTCTCAATTCTTTGGCTGCAGCCTCCGGATCATCAGCAGAACAGATGCCGGAAACGACAGCCACACCATCGGCGCCGGCTTTAATTATATCTCCGGCATTATGAGCCTTTATACTGCCTATTCCAATGGATAGATGCTGTGATATTTCGGTTATTTTTTCCACTCCTTCCAAACCGATCTCTTTAGTAAGCTCTTTTTTGGTAGGAGTGGTATAAACCGGGCTGATGCCAATGTAGTCCACATCCATCTTATTTGTTTGTTCAGCCTGTTCATAGTTTTCAACAGATAAGCCTATGATGGAATCCTTTCCCAATAGTTTACGGGCCATTTCGTATGGCATATCATTTTGTCCCAGATGAACACCGTCGGCTTTCACGGCCATAGCCACATCTACTCTATCGTTGACAAGTAGAGGTACTCTGTAGGGTTTTAATAATTTTTTGATTCGAATAGCTTCATCAATGAAATCTTTTGTTTCGAGACTTTTTTCCCTAAGCTGAACGATTGTTGTACCTCCCCTTACTGCTTTTTCTATTACCCAGTCAAGAGATCTTCCGAGAGACAAAACTCTATCGGTTACCAAGCATAAAGCAGTATCGAATTTGATTTTTTTAGCCATTTTTCCAATGTTTTCGAATCTGTTCACCATTGATTTTGTAGAATGCATCCAGGAATTTGATATAAAAAGTGCCCGGAGCATCCGCTTCTTCTGCTGCCATTTCTCCGGCTATACCCATAATAATCATTGCTTCTGTTGCAGCCGAAAAAAAGTGGTAGTTGATACTGGCAAAAGCAGCCGTAATAGCAGTGGCTATACATCCTGTACCGGTGACTTTGCCCATTAGGGGATGTCCATTATTTATTATATTGATGTCTTTTCCGTTAGTAACGTAATCGGTTTTGCCACTGATACTAATTACTGATCCTGTATTTTTGGCTAATTCTTTTGCCGCTTCCAGTGCGTTCTCAGATGAAACCGTGCTGTCCACGCCTTTGGTAACGAATCCAGTGTTGGCTATAGCTAGCAATTCTGAGGCATTACTTCTTATAATTTGAGGATTAATCTCTTTGATAATGCTTTTAGTGGCGTCAGTTCTATAAGTTGTTGCACCGGCTCCTACAGGATCTAACACTACAGGGATTCCTTTATTTTTTGCTGATTTACCTGCCAAATGCATCGCTTCAATCCATTTTTCGCTCAGTGTTCCTATGTTAATCACCAATGCAGAAGACAGGGTAACCATGTCTTCCATTTCTTCTATCGCATGTGCCATTACAGGTGATGCACCAATGGAAATCAAAGCATTGGCTGTGCTGTTCATTACCACATAATTGGTAATGTTATGCACCAGAGGAGCTTTTTCCCTGATTTTATCAAGGTCTTGTATAATTTGTTTTTGATTGATCATAATATTTTTACTTTTCTGTACAGATAGCTATATAATTTCCTAATTGATATCCTTCCTGAGGTTCTTCAAATTCATCGTTTGCATATAGAGGATGCGTGGTCAAGGTTTGGGCATAACGAAAATTCTTAAATCCCACTTTTTCCATAATCTCGACTTTTTCTGATGTTGTCCTCCAATTGGCTTCTTTTACAAACTCTATGGGATATACAGAATGAGGTTTAACGCCTTTTAATAAACTGTGCTCCCATGTACCTAGTGTCTTGGCAAGATTGTAAAGCATGGCAAATGAACCTTCTTTGGGGACATCAATAACTACGATTTTACCACCCTCTTTCAACGCATGGTATGCTTTTTCGAAAGCATTTTCCAGATCACTTATATAACTAGGAGTACCATTAAATAAGAGGGTGTCGTAATTTTTGCTTCCCAGATCGCTTTCCTCAACCGATCCGAGAGTTACTTTCATACCTCTTTTTTCAGCAATCTTAGCCATGTTTTCGGAAGGTTCTAATCCTTCTTTGATCTCAATTCCATAGTCATTTTTTAGAAAATATTCAAAGAGTCCACTTCCACATCCTACTGAAAGCGCCCTTCTCGGGTTTTTCAGAAAATAGGCCACAAGGGCTACTTCTGATTTCAGCAGGTTTTCATTTTCCATGAACCATGCATCATATTTGCCGGCATACTGATCAAAAGATAGTTTTTTATTTGTTTTTGTGTGTGTACTCGTAGCATTATAACAATTTTAAGATTAATAAAAAAAACATTTCTCTAAACATGCAGCTCAGCGAAACGGCTTTTCAATGAATCCTAATAATAATTTTGAAAAATTCATCTCTTACCATCTTCCTGCGCTACTATTAAACATATCAGGTTCAAAGGGTATACTCTCAGCCTGTAATAGTTGAACAAGCACCCCTGAAACGTATGAAATTTCTTATATTTGTTAAAGAACTTCTGTTTAAATTTACGACAAATTTAAAAAATATTGTTTATAGTGATTGATTATTTTGAAAATAATCAGCAATTCCGCTTGATTTTTTTAACACCAATAAAGCACTGATTAAAAGAAATAAAAGAAATTAGGCTAAAATATTTTTTCTTGCTATTTTCATCAACGAAGAACCACCTTGGATGTGCGTATAAAATATTAATTACCAATGCAATAAAGGCACAAAACGACCTTAGCCGCCATTTTGACCTATTGGTTGTGGTTTATTCATATGTTTTTATTTTTAAAAAGCCACCGGGTTTATCACCTATTCTGGTGGCTTTTTTTGTTTAAAAACAACACTCAAATATACTGAAATTCAATTAAATAAAAAAATCTGAAGTTTTTTTTCTTTTTTTCGTAAGAAATTATCTTTTCATTGCGTAACTTATGTAATAAGAGAAGTAAATCCTTCAAAGTGCAACGATCGTACGGGAAAAAGACCGTTCAGCAACGGAAATTCAGTTGCAAGCATCGTCTCAATCGTTTTGAGAAGTACAGGTTAGTCAATCAGTTAGCCGTGGTAATTAACCGTCGGTTCCCGGATCTGTTCAATGAGATTTCCGAAATGCCGGACTATCGCAAACGTCCTCAATATGAGGTTAAAGAGTTAATAGTGAGTGGGCTGCTTATGTTCCTGTTTAAACAGAAGTCCAGAAACCAGGCAGACAATTCGACCAAAAACCTTGATTATCAAGATAATATAAAAAGAATTTTTGGGGTAAAAGTTGCCGATATGGATACGGTTGATAAGTATCTTCGTTTTTTGCCTGCCAACAGGCTTGAGGATATAAAACACAACATGTTTAGAGCGATAGTAAAATCCAAAGTATTCCAGAAGTATAAGTTTAATAACGAGTATTTCATGCTTGCCATTGATGGGAGTGGACTTCAGAGTTTTGATTATGAGCCCTGTCCTGGCTGTCCCTATAAAGAATACAAAAGCGGTCGCAAAGTATGGACGACATATGTTTTAGAAGCTAAGATTGTAACTGAAACCGGATTTTCAATTTCGTTGGCAACCCGGTGGATTGAAAACCCCATAGACCAAGCATTTGACAAACAGGACTCCGAAAACAAAGCATTTAAACGCCTGGCCCAAAGATTGAAAAAGAATTTTCCCAGATTGCCCTTAATGCTTTTGCTTGATGGTTTGTATCCAACCAATCCTGTTTTCACTATATGTAAACAGAACAACTGGGGCTGTATTATTACGTTAAAAGACAGGAGTTTAAAAACACTTCAGGAACAAATATCGGATCAGCGTCTATTTAAACAATATAGTGAAATACCGCGAATTGAAAGAAGCACTACCCATTGGTTAAAATATAATTACAATATATTTAAAGACCTTGACTATAAGGGACATCAGTTGTATGTTATAGAAACAGCCTTTGAAAAACAACACCAAAAAACCGGTGAAAACGAAAACACGCGGTTCGTTCACATTTCCAATCTAAACATTGATAAAAAAAATGCTCATCAAGTCAGCCAGGCCGGACGACTAAGATGGAAAATTGAAAACGAAGGCTTTAATAATCAGAAAAATAATGATTACAATTTACACCATAAGTTTTCGAGAACAAATTTTAATGCTACCCGGAATTATTATCAGTTAATGCAAATTGCAGATATCATTAACCAGCTTACATATAAGCAAAAAGAGATACAGCAATATCTTAAAGATCATGGATTTACAATAAGATCAATAATTGTGGATATTTTGAGTTATCTAAAATCTGTGATTTTTTCTGATAAAATACTGATAGAGGAAATTTTAACAAAAAATGTACAAGGTCGGTATTGAGTGTCATAGTTTTGAGATGTCCTGCTCGTGAATTCAGGAAAAAACAAACTATAAAAACCAAAGGAGGTAAAATGTAAACCTGAAATATAAATATCGTAATCTGCTATTTTCGGCGGAAAGGGAATTTTATGCCTTATTTTTTCAAAGCATGAGCCAGCAAAATTTATTATTAACTTGCGGAATTGCTGGAAAAATA
>JAYEKP010000237.1:0-7146 GCA_034661075.1 Bacteroidota bacterium | reverse complement strand
AGATATTTAAAAAATTTCATCATCATTTGTTTTTTATATACCTTAAATATAATGAAATATTTTTAACCTACATATTTATAAAATTTTTAAATTAATCAAAAAGGGTGTTAATCTCAATTTTTTTATTTGTTGGTAATATGAAATAATTATATCTTTGAGCTATCAAGAAAATCGTGTATATCTATAGCATCCTGTGTTAAAACACGATAGCTAAGGTCAACCTTAAAATAAAATTAAATGAAATTTGGAGTAGTAATCTTCCCCGGGTCAAATTGTGATAAGGATATGATTTATGTGCTTCGCCATATTATGGAGCATGAAGTTATTGAACTTTGGCATAAAAACACCGATTTGCAAGGTGTTGATGCTATTATTCTTCCAGGGGGGTTTTCTTATGGAGATTATCTTCGTTCGGGTGCCATTGCCCGTTATTCGCCAATAATGGAAAAGGTTATAGATTTTGCCAATAAAGGAGGTTTTGTATTTGGTGTTTGTAATGGATTCCAAATATTATGTGAATCGGGATTATTGCCCGGTGCGTTGTTACATAACGATAATCAAAAGTTTATTTGCAAAAATATATTTATTGTGCCGGATAATAATGGTTCAGTTGCAACGGCGCTACTTGATAAGCAAAAACCGTTAAAAATACCTATTGCTCATGGCGAAGGCCGATATTTCGCTAAAGAAGAAACATTACAGGAGATGCGTCAGAATGGCCAGATATTATTTCGGTATTGCAATCAATATGGTGAAGTTACTTCTGCTGCAAATCCAAATGGGTCAATTGAAAATATTGCCGGAGTATGTAACGCAAAGAAAAATGTGATTGGAATGATGCCTCATCCAGAAAGGGCTGCCGATGATGAACTTGGGAATACCGATGGAAAGTTGATTTTTGAATCCATTATAAACTCTTTAACATAAAAATATAGATTATTAAACCCGGGAATTTTTATTCCGGGTTTTATAATTTGAGGTAAAGCGTTCGCATTTATTGTAATTTTGAAGCTACCACAACTGATTTTTTGTATTGTTGAACATTCCCTTCCAGATCGAAAAGTTCAATAAAAACCACATAAACACCCATGGGTGCTTTTTGGTTTTTATCATCAAGCCCGTCCCATGTAATGGTTTGGTTTATGCCAAGAAGTGTGTTGTTCGCCAGATATTTTATTAAACGTCCACGTGCATCGAATATTTTGATATTGGCAACATATCCCGGTTCTTCAATATTAAATGTAATATTGGCCACATCCTGGTATCCATCATTATCGGGAGAAATTATTTCAGGGTCAATCGTAATTTTTTCTTCCATCTCAACCTGAGGATTAAACTGCGAATTTTCGTAGGTTGGCGTTGCAAATCCTACTACTTCTGAAGCCGAATGCCAGTTCGTTTTATCTTCGGTGGGCCTGTTATAATTAATTCTTTCCAGCGATACTCCTTTGTTTGAAGCCAACAGCGCAAAATGCATATCCTCGGTATAGGCAAAATTGTCGATGGTATTTTCGTTTTTTTCCATTATAATAACCCGTCCTTTATCCGAATTATATGCTGGCAGAGAACTAACTTTTGCAAAGCTATTTGGATTTTTAGTATAATATTGGTCCTTAACAATTTCAGGATATTCAGTAATTACCAGGTACTCTCCGGGGAAAATAAGATGCCCCTCGTCAGAGGCTTTGGCAACACTTTTATACTCATTGATCTCATCATCGTAACTGGCAATACGTAACTGATTTAAATCAAATATTTTATCCGACCGGTTAAAGATTTCTACAAAATCAACACCTCCGGCAAAAGGATTAAAAAGAATTTCGTTGATCACCAGGTTGGATGGTTCGGGTGTTTGTGGAACAGCAAATTTAGCGGTGGTTTTACCCCTGATAATGTTTCCTGCACAATCGGTAATGTCGCCTGTAATCTCAACTTCGTATATTGTGTTAGATTCAAAAGGATGTTCAAAACTTAATAAAACTGATTTATTTTCCGGAGTGATGATATCTACGGTATCCGGATTATTTAGATGATGATCGATCCAGTAATTTTCATTTATTATTGCAGTTTCTGGGTGTAACGATTCATTGAAAAATAATTGAACGGTATTTTCATCGGAAACTGCAGCACGAAGTAATTCGGGAGATTCTGTGTCGGGATTTTCAGCAACAATGGAATTGATTTGCCCGGGAGTTCCTCCATTTTCATTTTTTGAAGCTTCCCAGTTGTTTTCTTCTCCACAAGGATTAAATGGGTCGATTTGTTCGAGCGACCATCCACCATCGGCTTTAAATTCATTTTTATACCAATGGTCGGAATATGTAACACTTGAAATAATTTTCCCATTTCGATTTTTAAGAATAAGAGCCTGTCCTGAATTTGTTAATGTAGGAAAACTTGGTACAGCAAGGGTATTGCCATAATTTTCTAATTCCACGGAAGCATCCTGACTGCATAAAATAATGTATTCGCCAGCTTTTATTAGGGCCGGAGGAATATCTCTAACCGTTGAACCTGCAGCGATTGTCCATTCGGTAATTCCAATGTCATAATCGCTTGTATTATAGATTTCTATGTATTCATATTCTGGTAATTCAACCGAGGGTTCCGGATTGGCCATAATTTCGTTAATAACCACATCAAAAGGCTTTTCAATATAATAATGAAAATTGAGGACTGTTGTTTCCATTACATTTTCGCACCAATCTGCAATATTGTCTATGGTTAGATTTAATGCCGTTTCTTCCGGAAACTGGTTTAAAAATAAGAGGTCGACAATCATTTTATTTTCATGGAGGAAAACCGAATAAGGATTCCCAATGGTTTGATCAACAGAATAATTATTAATATTGGTTGCTTCTGAGGTTTTTAACGGTTCGTTAAAATAAAGCCTTAATTGTTGTGAGGTTAAAATTTCAATTCTTTCAATGTGAGGTGGTGTAGTATCCTGGTTGGGACCGAAGACAGAGTTTTCGAAACCGGGAGTACCTCCGTTGGGATGTTCTGAAGCTTTCCAGTTGGTTAATCCGGAGCAGAAGTTTAGCGGATCAATTTTTTCTAATGACCAGCCACCGTCTTCTTTAGTAGGATCCTGGTACCAGTCCATTGTAAATGCTACTGAATCAATGACAATTCCTTGATCATTTATTATTTTCACCGTTGTTCCTGAGTTGGTAATAATGTTTGTAAACGATGAAAAAGCGATTACATTTCCATAACTGCTCAATTCTTCGGCTGCCGTTTCGGAACATAATATTACATAGCTGTTTGCTTCTAAAATGTATGAAGGGAAATCACGATTGGAGATTCCTGAAATCATCTCCCAATTGGATAAATTAATATCAAAATTTGTAGTATTAAATAGCTCTATATATTCTTCGTTTGGTAAGCTGTTAACCGGAGGGTTAGGGTCAGCCATGATTTCATTGATTACTACATGATGAGGTTCTATGATAAAATAAAGAAACTGAATGGTTGTGTCTGAGAGGACATTCTCTTCCATATCCGTAATAGTTGAAATGTCAATTTCATAATAAGTTTCATTGTTAAATTTGGTGTCAAATATTAACTCAACAGCATTTTGTAATTCATTAATTGCCACCGAGTCGGGATTTCCAATGTTATTGTTTACCAAATAATTATTAGCATTAACGGCTGAGGAAGAATCGACTATTTCGGTAAAATTTATTTGAAGTCTTGTTGAGTCGATGATTCCGAAAGTTGAGATTTGGGGAGGGATAGTATCTATAATTTCATCTCCAAAATAAATATCATCTACCCACAATTGCATGTCTTGTGCTGAAGAGTATTTATAAAATACCCCCCAAAAGTTTGTAATTTTATATTCTGAATCATTGCCTGTTCCAATAACATATGTATTATTAAAATTCCCTTCCGGATTAATTTTAAGTTCCCAATCACCATTTTTTGATCGGTTGATTTCAATTGCAGGAGCTAAGGATGTTTCAATATCTTTCTCCCAGTTTACATTTGTTGTTACAACTTCGGATACGGAGCCATTCGTTACCTTCCATAAACGAAGCGTATCGTCTGATCCCGTAATATTAATACCTAATACATACCCATTAACAGTTCCCCCGGGATACATTTGATAAGCATTTGTATCACTTAGAATAAAAACACCCCAGTGATTTAAGGATGAGGGATTGTATGCATGTCTAACTTTAAACCTCCAGGTTACATTTTGGGCTGTCAAATCGATGGATGGCAGTTGAATAGAGATTTGATTTTCACCAGAATTAGGGTTGTCAAAAATATGATGTAACGAATAATTCCCATTTATGGGAGAAAGATCTGATGCACCCCAGCGTTCGGTATCACTTTGCGTCCAGGTTGAAATATCGCCACTCTCAAAATCCTCAGTAAACTGAGCAAACACAGCCGTTGGAAAGAATAATAAAAGAAATATTAGCTTCTTCATCATGGTTTTAGTAAATATTTTTAATTTTGAAATATACAAAAAATGCTTGTTAGAACATTAATTGTATGTGTTTTATCCAATAAATAAAATTGAAAAAATGAAAATAGCCATTATTGGAGCTACCGGATTGGTAGGAAGTATAATGCTTAAGGTATTAGAAGAAAGAAAATTTCCGTGCGAAACAATTATTCCTGTTGCATCGGAAAAATCGATTGGCAAGAAAGTGGTGTATAATAATGCTGAAGTTGAGGTTTTGGGGATGAAACAGGCTGTTTCATTAAAACCCGATATTGCCCTTTTTTCTGCCGGGGGAGAAACTTCATTGAAATGGGCTCCTGAATTTGTAAAAGCAGGAACGACTGTAATAGATAATTCATCCGCATGGCGAATGCATGCCGATAAAAAATTGATTGTACCGGAAATTAATGCTTCGTTATTAACCAAAGAGGATAAAATTATTGCCAACCCCAATTGTTCAACGATCCAAATGGTGGTTGCGTTAGCACCTTTGCATAAAAAATATAAAATTAAAAGAGTCGTTGTTTCTACTTATCAATCAGTTACGGGCTCAGGGGTTAAAGCAGTTCATCAGTTAGAAAATGAACGAAAGAAAAAGGATGGAGCCATGGCTTATCCACACGAAATAGATTTAAATTGTTTGCCTCATGGCGGTAATTTTGATAAAACCGGATATACTTCCGAAGAGGTAAAACTATTGAATGAAACCCGCAAAATCTTAGGCGATGACTCCATCCAGGTTACAGCAACGGTTGTTCGCGTGCCGGTATATGGAGGGCATTCAGAAGCGGTAAATGTGGAGTTTGAAAATGATTTTGATTTGTTAGAGCTAAAATCTACGCTTCGTAACGCCGAGGGTATTGTTTTAGAAGATAACCCCGATCAGAATATTTACCCTATGCCCATAAATGCACAAGGAAAAGATGCTGTTTTTGTGGGAAGAATTCGTAAAGATTACTCACAACCCAAAAGCCTAAATCTTTGGATTGTTGCCGATAATTTAAGAAAAGGAGCTGCGACTAATGCGGTTCAGATTGCTGAGTATTTGGTGAAAGAGAAGCTGGTGTAAGGGAAACTGTCAAGATTTTTTTATCCATAGTTGAATTTATTCGTTCTGTGTGTTTATTAATTAGTTGCCTGCAAGCATTGACATGCCCTAACGAATTTTGGTGCAACAAAAAAATGATTTATTTGTAGCAAAAAATGAGACGAATAATTTTGAGGTGCGACGAAAAAGCAGTACATTCGTTGTAAAATATGCAACGAATGAAAATTTATATATATCAGCAAAACGATTGGCCCAATTTCAAATGGAATATTGATGAATTTGTAGGTTTATATAGTGAGGCTAGAAATTTACAAGGAAGATTATTTGGAAAAATGGAGTCATTAGGTTTCGACCTAAGGAATGAGGCTTTTCTTGACATCTTAACCCTTGATGTTTTGAAGTCGTCTGAAATTGAAGGTAAGTTTCTAAATCCAGACCAGGTACGTTCATCTATTGCGAGAAAATTAGGAATGGAAATTGCAGACTCAGTAGAATCAGACCGGAATGTTGATGGTGTCGTTGAGATGATGCTTGATGCCACTCAGAATTGTTTTAAACCTTTAATAAAAGATAGGCTTTTTGATTGGCATGCGGCATTGTTCCCAACTGGTAGAAGTGGAATGTCTAAGATAACTGTGGCGGATTGGAGAAAGGATACAAGTGGGCCAATGCAAGTTGTATCTGGAGCAATAGGAAAAGAAAAAGTACATTTTCAAGCACCTGATTCATCAAGAGTTGATAATGAAATGAATATGTTTTTAGATTGGTTCAACAATAACATTGAAACTGATCTAGTACTCAAAGCAGCTATAGCACATTTGTGGTTTGTCACAATTCATCCATTTGATGACGGAAATGGGAGAATTGCCAGAGCTTTAACAGATATGTTATTAGCACAATCAGACAAAAGCACCCAGCGATTTTATAGTATGTCGGCTCAGATTAGACTTGAAAGGAAGCAGTATTATGAAATACTTGAAAAAACACAAAAAAGTAATCTTGACATTACTGAATGGATAAAATGGTTTTTAAATTGTTTGATAAATTCACTTAAATCTACCGATATTGTTTTAAACCGGGTTTTGTTTAAAGCTGAATTCTGGAAAAAGCATTCAAACACAAAAATTAACGAAAGACAGAAAAAATTATTAAACAAAATATTGGACGGATTTGAAGGTAAGTTGACATCTTCAAAATGGGCTAAGATTGCAAAATGTTCAAAGGATACGGCTATACGAGATATTAATGATTTAATAAGCAAAGACATATTGAAAAAGAAAGATGCAGGAGGAAGAAGTACAAGTTATGAGTTGAAATAAATACCTACAACATACTTTAAACAAAATGAGGGTATTCGGTTTTATATATAAGTTTGGTAAGATTTGTAAAGTTTTTATAAATAGCGGTTATAATGTGTCTCTGATAATGGGAAGGTTACAGAAGCTTATAACTTAATTTTAATTAAAGATGAGAAAATTTAGAATTGTATTAATAATTTTTGCTGTTATTGTTATAATTGGACATCTTACTTTTGTTGAATATTCAGATTTAAGTTGGTTAGAGAATTTGGTGAAAAATAAGCTGGTGTAATGGATAGAAAGTATATTGTTTTTAACAAATAACGCTAAAAAAGATATTT
>JAYEKP010000236.1:0-7147 GCA_034661075.1 Bacteroidota bacterium | reverse complement strand
AATATAAACAAGGGATTTTATTTAAATGGGGGGATTCGTTTTTAATAATAGTAAAAATCTGTCCAAAATACCTGTAATTACGTTTGTATTTTTTAATTTTAAAAATATTTAGGACAGCTATGATTTTAGTTAATCCATTGTTTACGTGGAATATACATATAATATTCATTCCATTTTTGTAATCTTCAGTGTATGGATGTTTTACTCGAACATATTTATGCTATGCAATTGCTATTCAGGTAAATACAATTGATGATTTTTACTTCTGTATTTCAAATACCATGGAACCTAAAAAATTTTTTACTCATAAATGTATTTTTTAATTTGGTATTCGTGAACTCAGCTTTGCTTCGGTTCATATCCTTGCATGTCTAACTACCGGCGGATTAACCCTGCTTCGGTGAGTAAATTCGGCAGGTAGGTCGTGTATTTTATTGCATGAGGGTTTCGATTTCATAAGAAATTATATTTCCAATGCTTTTAAACACAATTATGTATGCTATAAATCATCAAATACATTTTAATTTATTAATAATTTTGGTACCGATAAACTGAAATATATTTAACTATAAATTAAAAAAATTATGGCTATATCAACTATTAAGTTAGAAGCAACAGTAAAAGAAGGTTTTAAAACAGATATCAAATGTTCACACGACTTTGTTATTGATCAACCAAAACAAGGAGGTGGACAGGATTTAGGGCCAAATCCACTGGAAATTTTTCTTTCATCACTGCCAGCTTGCATTTGCGCTATTGGAAAAATTATTTCGAATCAAAAAAGATTAAATGTTCGCGGAATTGATGTTAAGGTTGAAGGTGATATTGATAAAGATTTTTTGATGGGAAAAACAGAGGAAGGAAGAGCTGGTTTTACAGAAATCAGAAGTTATATCAATGTCGATGCAGATATGAGTAAAGAAGAAAAACAAGCTTTTATTGAAGAAATTGAAAAACGATGCCCTATTGCTGATAATATGGCAAACAAAAGTAATCTTAAAGCAATTTTAGTTTAGGATTAAAATATCATAAATAATAAGAGGCTGTTTTGTACAAAGCAGCCTCTTATTTTATTAGATAAAAATTTTTACTCTTTTGTATCTTTCAGGTATTTTTCCAGCCACTGATCCTGTTCCCACAAAACATGTAATACTGATTCTCGTGCGGAATATCCGTGACTTTCTTTCGGAAGCAATACCAATCTTACGGTTGCTCCCAATCCTTTTAGCGCATTAAAATATCTTTCACTCTGCATCGTATAAGTCCCGGAATTATTATCTGCAGCTCCATGTATAAGCAATAGTGGAATTTTCATTTTATCGGCATGCATAAATGGCGACATTTGATAATAAATTTCAGGTGCTTCCCAATAACTTCGTTCCTCGCTTTGAAAACCAAAAGGTGTTAGCGTTCTGTTATATGCACCACTTCTTGCGATTCCTGCAGCGAAAAGCTCTGAGTGAGATAAAAGATTTGCAGTCATAAAAGCACCATACGAGTGTCCTCCAACCGCTACTTTATTACGGTCAATATATCCCATTTCATCCACAGCGTCAATGGCGGCTTTGCCATTCGCAACCAGTTGTTCAATAAAAGTATTGTTTGGTTCTTCATCCCCTTCGCCAACAATAGGAAATGCAGCATCATCTAGCACCACATATCCTCGTGTAACCCAAAATACAGGGGACCCATAATATGGATAAATAAATTCATGAGGGGAAGTGCTTACCTGGCCTGCGGTATTCTTATTTTTGTATTCACGTGGATAAGCCCACATAATCATTGGATATTTTTTCCCTTCTTCGTAATCGGTAGGTAAATAGAGTGTTCCTGACAATTCCAATCCATCCTCACGCTCATACTTAATCACTTCTTTGTGAACATTTTGTAAACTTTCAAAAGAATTTTTAAAATTTGTTATCTGGGTTAGATCTTCCGTTTTTATGTTCCGGAAATAATAATTTGGAAACTGATTATTTGATTCAATTCTTGTTAACAAAATCCCTTTCTTCGCATTTTGTAAATCGATAATGTTTTCAAGGGTTTCTTTTCCATCAGCACGCCATAATCGTTCTGTAGTTTTTGTTGTGTAATTATATTTATCGATAAATGGCCGTATCCCTTCTTCACAATATCCACGGCCAATAAGGTAAAGGTTTTCTCCTTCAATTTCTAAAACACTTCTTCCAAACTTGCTTCTTGTAGTAACAAAATTCCCCGGATCATTATATCGGTCCTGGTAATTACGATCGAAAATAATTTCCGGCTTTGCATTACTTTCTGAAGGATTAAACAAATACGTTTTCGTATTTCGGGTATTCCACCAATAATCACTTGCTATGGCTACCTGATCGTTTCCCCAGGTAATTCCTGCAAAACGATTAATCGTTTTTAACAAGCTTTTTTTCTCTCCATTAAAGGGGGCAGTTAATTCAAAAATTTCATCTCTGTATTCTGCTTCATTTGCAGGGTCTCCTCCATCTAATGCTTCAGCCCAGTATAACGTTGCTGGCTTATCATATCTCCACGAAAGATTTCGCATACCCTCTCTTTCGGCCATAAAACCTTTAGGCAGCTCTTCAGTTAGTGGTACTTCTAATATTTTTTTTATCTTATTTCCCGATTTATCATAAACAATGGTAAGAAGGGAAACGATAATAAGGAACTATATATGAAAACGGCTTTTCGATGGTTGTAATTAAAATATAATTACCATCAGGAGAAAAATTTAAAGCACGATACATTGCTTTCCCTTTCCAGGGATTAATTTTTCCTTTTAAATCCACTTGATAAATCTCAGAAAGAACCAGTTGCTCGAAATTAAATTCATCATTTTTATTACTTAATAAATCCTGATAAGTTCTATTTTGAGCCTTTTGCCCTTCGTTTACCGAAACTGTAAGCCCTGTTGGAATTGCATCTTTCTCATCAATTAAAGGTTTCCTGTCATCAGGTAATACTTTAACAAGGAATGATTTTCCATTTTGAAACCACTCATAAGGGGTACCCAGATTTGCATTTAAATTATCGTTAGTAAGTTTTTTCGCATTTGCTTTTTTTACATCTAGCACCCACAATTCAACCCCGCTTTGTGTAGTATTCGTAAATGCCATCATAGATTGATCTGGAGACCACGAAAAATTTGAAAGACGAACCTTTTCAGGCAAACCGTCGATTGACAAAATTTTATCATTTTTAACATTCAATACTTCAATTTTTGTAAAGTATCTTGCTCTGCTTGATATGTTAGTCACTGGATTAATCCGTAATCCTCCAAGACGAAGCTCTCTTTCCGAAAACTCTTCAATACTTTTGTATTGATTTCGATACAATAACAAAGCAAAAGTCCCTTCATCATTCATATAAACAGACGGAGGAAGGTTAACATCAGCAAGCTCGAGAATTTCTTTAGGAGGTTTCTGATACTCAATATCGAGCTGGGCTTTAACACCCAAAAATATAAAACATACCAGAAAAATAATTAAAAAATTTTTTTTCATATTTTTTTAAATTTTATGGTTACTTACTTTAGATAAAAAAAAAGACATAGAAGTTTAAGTTAAAAAAATATTTATAGAGTAAAAAAACTTGACAAGATGATTTTCAGTGCTTAAATTTATTTAACATTAAGATGAATTGTATTTGTTCATTAAATAATAGTTATTATGTCACATGAAAAAACGATCCACGACGGGAAAAAGAAAAAAAATCCTTTTAAAAAATTAAAAGAACGTCGTGCGGAACGAAAAAAACGACGAAATGAAAGGAAACAAGAAAGTATGTTTGAATCAAAACATAAACGAAAACCCAGACACAAAAATGTCTGAAGAATTAACAGGAAACTCCCAAAAAATCATATTGGGAGTTTTTTTGATAATTAATTACAAATTATATCTTTGCACTCCTTTAACCGGGAAATTTTATATCAATGCATCTTCCCATTGAACGAAAACCAACGGAATATCTGCATAAACGAACAGTATTACCTCAAACCTCATACTGGGCAAAAGTAAAAGAAAAGCAAGGGTATAAGCCCAAAGCCTTTTCCTTTAAGTTGGATAATGAATTAAGCAAAAAACATCCATCGAAAGATGATTTATTAATTATCATTCGAAAAACAGGTAAACATGGCACTATTGCATATGTCCCTTATGGGCCTGATATCAATCTTCCGGAAGAAGAACAAGGAAAATTTTTAGAAGAATTATCTGAATCCTTACGCCCTTATCTTCCTTCCGATTGTATTTTTATCCGTTATGATCTTGTTTGGCCCTCTCCTTGGCAAGATGATGAAGATTGTTATAATGAGTCAGGAGTATGGTTGGCCCCCCAGAGACAAGACTGCAGGAGCTCCGTATGAATTTTGATACAAAAAAATGGAACTTACGGAAAGCAACTTCAGATGTTCTTCCATCCAATACACTTTTTCTAAATCTTAAAAAGGAAAAAGAAGATTTGTTAAAAAGCATGAAATCTAAAACACGTTATAATATTCGATTATCCAAACGTCGTGGGGTTCAAGTTCATGATGTTTCTACAGATAATCTAAATGTTTGGCATAAGCTTTATAAGGAAACCGCGATAAGGAATGGGATTGCCTATAATGACATCAACCATTTTAAAACCATCCTGGAAACGCGGGCAAAAAATACGGCATCCCCAACCGATGTACATATGCTATTAGCCGAATCCGAAGGGGATGCTTTGGCTGCTTTACTATTGGTAATGTCTGGAGGCCGTGCAACATATCTTTATGGAGCATCATCAACAAAAAAAAGAAATTTAATGGGTACTTACGCCTTGCAATGGGAAGCCATTTGTAAAGCGAAAATCGCAGGGTGTAAAGAATACGATTTTTTTGGCATTTCGCCAACTCCTGATAAATCGCACCCAATGTACGGTTTATACCGATTTAAAAAAGGATTTGGAGGGTTTGAATTTCACAGGCAAGGATGTTGGGATTATCCTTTAAGCGAAGGAGCTTACGAAATCTACAGGTCTGTGGAAATTTCCAGCAAAGGATATTATATATAAAATATAAAAAAAGCTCTGCAATTATACAGAGCTTGTTAAAGACAAAAGTCAAAATTAGTAATTCAAACTATTTAAGTTTTACATTTACTGCATTTAATCCTTTTTTACCTTCTTGGAGTTCAAATGTTACTTCATCGTCTTCATTGATTTTGTCAATTAAGCCGGAAACATGTACAAAGTATTCTTTGTCTGACTCCGCATCTTTAATAAATCCATACCCTTTTGATTCATTAAAAAATTTTACTATACCTTCTTTCATAAAATAAATAAATAAAAATTATTAAATATATAACAAAGGTATGCATAAAAATTTGAAAATGTCAAAACATACTTTGATTAATTTTCAAACGTAGTATAATATACATGTTTAAAAGGGTAAAATTACATATAAAAAAGCCGGACAAATTTCTCTATCCGACTTAAAATGAGCAAAGCAGAATTTCTATTTTACGGAAGTATCACTTCGTCAATTACGTGAATAACTCCATTGGTTGCAAGAATATCTGTATCAATAATTACTGCATCTTCTGAAACTAACTCAAGGGCAGTATCCGTATCAGTAATGGTTAAGCTACCAAGATTTAGCGTAAAATTGCCGCCTAAGGTTGTTATTGTGTTACTTGATAAATTAGGCAAATCAGTTGAAAAAACTCTTGCATCTACTACATGGTACTTAAGTACTGCTTCAATAGTTGAAATTCCTACCGCATTAACAAGAGCTGTGAAATCTGCTACTTCTGCTAATTCGTACAACGATGCAAAAGCTGCATCTGTTGGAGCAAATACAATACTGTATATGGTCATTCACCTTTTAGTACTGTAATTAAATCTGCTGCACTTTCGTCTTCTTCAACTGCGGTTAAAGCAGCAACTAATTGTCCAAATTCAGCACCTTCTGATGCTTGCGAAGCAGCAACTGCTATGTCAACGATATCGTCGGAAGCAGGAACAAGTGTTCTGTCAATTAAGTGCACAACTCCATTATCATAATCTAAAGCCTCACCTGATAATGTGGCTGTTGTAACTTCAGTTAAGCCATTAATGAAAGCACCATTATCATTCAAACTTAGATAAAAATCGCCACCTAACGAGGTTATTGCTGATCCTGTAGCAGGTAATCCATCTCCAAAGACTTCACTATCTAAAACGTGGTAGGTTAAAATAGGAACAAGATCATTAGCCATTAAACCTTCTAAACTTGTTATACCGGCTGCTTCAAAAGCATCATTATTAGGAGCAAATAGTGTATAATTTGCTTCACTATCAATGAGTGTACTTAATAAATTAGCTGTAACTACTGCTTCAGTTAAAATTGAAAAATCTTTGTTAAAATAAGCAGGCTCTACTATAGTATTTACGATACTTAATTCTAATGAAGGAACTAATACTGCATCAACAATATGCACGATCCCGTTTGAAGCTTCTACGTTTGCTACTGTAACGTTTGCTCCATTAATAGTAACATCACTACCGCTAATTCCTACAGTAACTTTATCATCATCACTTAATAATGTAGCCGCCATCTGCCCATCAGTTAAATCCACTGACATTAAAGCATCAACTAAAATACTTAAGGAAGGAGTTTCTGACGCTATCGTTACAATATTGTCTTTTGGTAGTTCGAAACCTTCTGGCAGTAATACCTCGTCGATTAGGTGTACCACTCCATTTGAAGCTTCAATATCCGTATTGGTTACCATTGCATTGTTATTTAATGTAACAACACCATCCATAATGCTAACATTGATTGATTTACCTGAAAGTAATGTTGCTACATCACCATCTGAAAGATCAGTTGACATAACTTTACCACTTACTACATAATATTGAAGTACTTCAGCTAAAAGATCGGGATTATCTAAAAGTGTTTCCAACACGCCATCTTCTAAATTATCGAATGCATCATTTGTTGGTGCAAACACAGTGAAAGGTCCATCACCTTGTAAAGTAGAAGTTAAGTCAGCTGCTGAAATAGCGGTAACTAACGTACTTAAATCTGATGTTGAAGTCGCTAACGCTACAATATCATTGGTTGGCAACATCATGTCCTCATCATCATTGTCATTACACGATGTAAACATCAATCCAACTATTAATGCAATAGCTGTGATTG
>JAYEKP010000235.1:3002-7163 GCA_034661075.1 Bacteroidota bacterium | reverse complement strand
AATATAAACAAGGGATTTTATTTAAATGGGGGGATTCGTTTTTAATAATAGTAAAAATCTGTCCAAAATACCTGTAATTACGTTTGTATTTTTTAATTTTAAAAATATTTAGGACAGCTATGTTAAATAACAAAAATAGAAAAGTTTTAAATATTCAGTGTTCTTTTCCTATTTTTATACAAAATCTTCCAACATGAAAATTCATAATACGCATTATCATACCCTTTGGGTAAGCAAAAAAGATTTGCAGATTATCCAGGTTATCGACCAGCGATTTTTACCATTTCAATTTATAATTCAGGATTTAAAAACTGCTGCGGATGTATATACGGCGATTAAAGAAATGTGGGTCCGCGGTGCTCCATTAATAGGAGTAACCGCAGCTTACGGGATGTACCTGGGATTAATCGAAGTGAAAAATAAAAAAAAATCCGATCAAGCCATAAAAGCTCTTGCTGGTACTCTTAAATCTGCCCGCCCAACAGCTGTTAATCTGCAATATGCCGTTGATTATATCCTTAACGGGATAAAATCCCTGAACATCCTAAATGAAAAAATTGATAAAGCTTTTGAAATGGCTAACCAACTTAAAGAAAGAGAGATTGAAAATTGCCGCCTGATTGGAACGTTTGGTTTGCCGCTGATAGAAAAAATAAGCCAAAAGAAAAAAGGGAAAACTGTAAATATTTTAACACACTGCAATGCGGGATGGCTGGCATGCATTGATTATGGTACAGCTACAGCGCCTATTTACATGGCTCATCAAAAAGGAATTAAAGTTCATGTTTGGGTAGATGAAACCCGGCCACGGAATCAGGGTACCCGGTTAACTGCATATGAATTAGCACAGGAAGGAGTTCCGCACACTGTAATAACCGACAATACAGGTGGTTTGTTGATGCAAAAAGGAATGGTAGATATGGTGATAGTGGGTAGCGACCGTACCACAGCCAACGGTGATGTAGCCAATAAAATTGGCACCTATCTGAAAGCTCTTGCAGCATACGATAACCAAATTCCATTTTATGTGGCGTTACCCCTTTCAACCATCGACTGGAAAATGGATGATGGCCAAAAAATTGTAATTGAAGAAAGGGATGCTGATGAGATACATTTTATGGAAGGCTGGCATGAAAACAAAATCACCAAGGTAAGAATAACCACTGAAAAAAGTAAGGCAGCAAATTATGGTTTCGATATAACACCCGCTAAATATGTAACAGCATTAATCACTGAAAAAGGAATTTGTAAGGCCAATAAACAAGACATAGAGAAGCTGAAAAAATGACACACGATGAGGGTTACATAAAATTTAACCTCGAATGGGAAAAACAATCTTTTGATTTCCCTGGCCCACTTTTTCATACCATTCAAACCTGGAGACAAAAATTATTTGCAATGAATCTGGTTGGCGCTTATCAAACCGGTATTGGGTTTGGGAATCTGAGTATCCGGTATCAACAAAATCAATTTATCATCACCGGTTCGGCAACCGGAAACTTTAAGCAACTTACCAAACGACATTATGCCCTGGTAAAAAATTTTAATTTGGATAAAAATACGCTTTATGCTGTTGGAGAAACTAAAGCTTCGTCCGAATCATTAAGTCATGCCGCAATTTATCAAGCGAACAAAGAAGTGAATGCGGTTATTCATATCCATCATCAAAAATTTTGGGAAAAATATATCCACAAGTTACCGACAACTCCACAAAATGCAGCCTTTGGAACACCTGAAATAGCCCATGAAATTTCAAAATTAGTTACGCAGGAAAAAGGCATTATTATCATGGGTGGGCATGCTGAAGGAATAATGGCTTATGGGAAGTCGTTAAACGAAGCAGGAAAAATAATAGTAAATCATTATCAAAAAATATAAGTTATGACGAAAATAGCAATCATTGGCGGTTCAGGATTAGAAGATCCCGACATTTTGAAATCACCGGAAACGAAAGAAGTAGGTACGCCCTATGGCGCTCCTTCATCGGAGCTTACTACCGGAAAAATTGAAGATGTTGATGTTGTGATCTTATCGCGCCACGGGAAAAAACATACCATTCCGCCATCAGAAGTGAATAACCGGGCCAATATTTGGACCATCAAAGAGCAAGCATGTGATTATATTCTGGCAACAACAGCCTGCGGTAGTTTACGCGAAGAAATTGACCGCAGCGACCTGGTGATTTTAGATCAATTTATTGATTTCACTAAACATCGACAGACCACTTTTTTCGAAGAATTTGAACCCGGAGAAATGAAGCACACGGTTATGGCCGATCCATTCGACAGCAAGCTGAGAAAAGTCCTCCTGGATTCAGCAGAAAAGCTTAAGCTAAAAGTTCATTCCAAAGGAACGGTTGTAACCATTGAGGGCCCCAGGTTCTCGACCCGTGCCGAATCGAATATGTTCCGTATGTGGGGAGCCGATGTGATTAACATGTCGACCGCTCCCGAAGCGATTTTAGCCAATGAGTTGGGAATTCCGTATGCCGCCATTGCCATGAGCACCGATTTTGATTGCTGGAAAACCGAAGAAGAACCGGTAAGCTGGAAAGAAATTATCGAAATTTTTAATCAGAATGTACATAACGTCGTTGATTTGATTTTGGCAACGCTAAAAAAGCTATAAATGCAAGGAGATAAAAATTTTCTTTTTTTTTAAAAAAGTATTGCTTAATTGCCGACAAATGGTTAATATTGCACTCCGAAATTTTATAGTAAATAAGTTTCGGGCCCATAGCTCAGCTGGTTAGAGCACCTGACTCATAATCAGGGGGTCCCTGGTTCGAGCCCAGGTGGGCCCACCCAATAAAAAGCCGCTTCTTGTGGCTTTTTTTTATCTTGTTCTAATAACTTTGGAGATGTTCCATCGGAATCAAAAAATAAAGATCAATAAATATTTTTAACAAAAAAATTACACTATTAAAAACACTTCAAAATTTTCTCAAAATTAAGACCTAGATTATCAGCACGAAAGAAGCAATTAATTATATGTACTTATACTCCATCAAAAAAGTCTCCATCAATCTCTTTTACTTCATATATCTCTTTTATTTGAATTCCAACATTAAACTGATGCATCAAGTCAACAAGTTTAGTACCATTGATTAGAATTATTATATGATGAGCATCATGAGCTTTCTGTATTGCTCCTTTATCAAAATCAGAAGTCGTGACGAAAACTCCTTTAGTTGTATCGCCGCTCATAGCTCCAATAAAATTTCGAATATCCTTTTCTCGAACTTTATTTTCTCCATATCTTTTTGCTTGAATATAGATTTTATCCAGTCCTAATTTATCTTCGTTTATTATTCCATCAATTCCACCATCATTTGATTTTAATGTTTCAACAAAGTCTCCATATCCCATTCGTTTAAGAAGAATAAGAATAACTTTTTCAAAATAATAAGGATCAATTTGCCTTAACTTCTCTAATAAATCTAATTTTACTTGTGTTTCAATTTCATTGAAACCTTTATCTATCAAATCTTGTGGAGTAGAATTTTTAATCTCTGTGTTTTCAGTAATTCCTTTCTTTTTTTCCTCATTATAGAAATTAAAAAAAACATCAGTGTTTTCAACATCTTTTAATCTAAGTTTGTTCTTTAAAGATTTCATTCCCTTATCCGTAATCTGTACCATACCTCTTTTAGGGTAGATTATGTAACCACCCTTTTTTAGGTACGACTTCCCCCATGCAATTCTATTCATTATCAAAATATCACCACTTTTTGTTTTTTGATTTAGTAAATCCTGCGGTAAGTCTTTATAATATTTTTCAACCACTTTATTTAACAATTCTCTGTGATGAATTTCAAAATGTCAAGTATAGGATTAAATGTTTCGTGAAATTTGGGTAATTCTTTTTTCATAATCAATCAATATTTTGAAATGAAGAGCCTCTGCACAACTATAAGTCTTAAACATGTATGGAGTTACTCCTGTATTCAGAAATTATACTACAATAGTGTATTTAAAATTACAAAAAATTTGTATGGGATAAAAATCAGAAAATGGCTGGTTTCGAATAGGGAAACATATAAAAAAATCCCGACATTTATCGTCGGGATTGCTCCCCAGGTATCCCGATAGCTATCGGGATGAACCTGCGACCCTAAGTCCTATTTATCTTTATATTGTTCCAAAAGTTTCATTGAGATTT
>JAYEKP010000235.1:0-2902 GCA_034661075.1 Bacteroidota bacterium | reverse complement strand
TTCTATACTTGTAGAACCAACATAAAACCTATCTAATTTTTTGCTATAAAGAATATATGAGTAGTAGTTATCCATAACCACATATAAAAAAATCCCGACATTTATCGTCGGGATTGCTCCCCAGGTATCCCGATAGCTATCGGGATGAACCTGCGACCCTAAGTCCTATTTATCTTTATATTGTTCCAAAAGTTTCATTGAGATTTCAGGGTACTTCTTTAAATTTTCAATATACTTTTTACTTTTCATCAATTTAATATGTTTTTCAATTTTTTGAGCCTGGGAGAAACTTTTACATTTTATATCAAAGAATAGAACCCAATCATCAGTTTTAGCAGTAAATTTTTCATTCCCGTAATACTTGGCAAGGTGTCTTTGTAGTCTAAGGTTTGTTTCTATACTTGTAGAACCAACATAAAACCTATCTAATTTTTTGCTATAAAGAATATATGAGTAGTAGTTATCCATAACCACATATAAAAAAATCCCGACATTTATCGTCGGGATTGCTCCCCAGGTAGGACTTGAACCTACGACCCCCTGATTAACAGTCAGGTGCTCTAACCAACTGAGCTACTGAGGAATTTTTTACACTCTTTGGGTGTTTTGCGTGGCAAAAATAAGTGCTTTTATTTAATTTTACAATATTCCATCTTAAAAAATTTTATTTTTTTCTTGTGTTAACACTATTACTCTGTTTATCTTGTTTTTAGAACGATTAAAAAATCTAAAATTTGTAAAAACCATGTTATCTAAAATCCTGTTTGATTTTCAAAGATCTGAATTTTATTGTATTTTTGGTAAAAAATAATCAACTAAAAACATTTAACGATTATGTACGGAAAATTACAAGAACATTTACAAAAAGAACTTGCCGAGATCAAAGAAGCAGGTTTATATAAAAATGAACGAATTAATACTTCGCCTCAAAAAGCTGATATTTCTATAAGTACCGGCGAACAAGTTTTAAATTTTTGTGCCAACAACTATTTAGGCCTTTCGGACAATCCGAAATTAATTGCTGCGGCCAAAAAAGCCATGGATAATCGTGGGTATGGAATGTCATCGGTTCGTTTTATCTGTGGAACGCAGGATATACATAGAGAGCTGGAGACTAAAATAGCCGAGTATTTTGGTATGGATGACACCATCTTATATGCTGCATGCTTTGATGCAAATGGAGGTATTTTTGAACCTCTCTTTACACAGGAAGATGCCATTATTTCCGATTCATTAAACCACGCATCGATCATTGACGGTGTACGTTTATGTAAAGCACAGCGCTATCGGTTTAAAAATTCCGATATGGAAGATCTGGAAGAGCAATTAAAACTTGCCCAGGCACAACGTTTTAGAATTATTGTTACCGATGGTGTATTTTCCATGGATGGAAACGTAGCCCCTATAGATAAAATCTGTGAATTAGCCGAAAAATATGATGCCCTGGTCATGGTTGACGAATGTCATTCGGCAGGCGTTGTTGGAAAAACGGGCCGTGGCGTTACCGAGCTTTTCGATGTTCGCGGTAAAGTAGATATTATTACCGGAACCTTAGGTAAAGCATTTGGTGGTGCTATTGGTGGATTTACCACCGGACGAAAAGAAATTATTGATTTATTGCGTCAGCGATCAAGGCCTTACTTATTTTCAAACTCAATTCCTCCAGCCGTTGTTGGAGCCAGCATCGAAGTGTTTAATATGCTGGAAAAATCAGATAATTTGCATACTAAATTAATGGATAACCGCAACTATTTTAAAGAAAAAATGATGGCTGCAGGATTTGATATTAAACCTTCCGAATCGGCTATTCTTGCCGTAATGCTTTACGATGCCAAATTATCACAAGATTTTGCCGCGAAGCTATTGGAAGAAGGAATTTATGTCATTGGTTTCTATTATCCGGTGGTGCCTAAAGGGCAGGCTCGGATTAGAGTTCAGGTATCCGCAGCACACGAAAAAGAGCATCTGGATAAAGCCGTTGAAGCATTTATCAAAATTGGCAAAGAACTGAACGTGATCAAATAAATAATCATTCATATATTTACACCATCATAAAAAAAGGATCAGCAGAACACTGATCCTTTTTTGTTTGACTCAAAAAGCAATCGTTTACTATAACGAAGAAAGATCGATAGGTTGGTTGGTTGTTTTTCTGCTTTCAACCACTACATCTTCAATAATTCCTAACACTTCTTGAAACTCACCCTCTATAGCTGAAGTAACAATTAGATCATAGGTCATTGGAGCCAGGTATGCCAAATGATAATTTTCTTCTTCGCACGAGATGTCACTGGTTACCGCATTGGGGAAACGAGCAATGGTATCAGAAACCGGTTCGTCTGCTTCGTTTTCAGTATACATCCCATCCTCATAAGCATACACAATAATATCATTGCCTTCCGGAATATTTGTAATACCACCTGCAATTTGTCCGGCCTGGTTATCAACAATTAAACGGATGGTTGATTTTAAGATGTAAAAATCGTTAGTCCCTTGTTCCATAACTGATTTGCGTGCATCAAAATCAGCGGTAACAGCAACTTCTCCATTGGCAGGAACTTTAAAAGCACCAATACCTTTCCATCCCGTTTCATGTCCGCTGGGCACAAATAAAGGTTGCTCGGTACCATCTGTAAATTCAATATAACAGCCTGGATTTGTTGGGTTGGGAGTTCCAAACTCAGGTACATCAAGAATAAATCTTAATTGAGTATAGGTTCCGGCTTCCAGCTCAAAGCTACCCATCAAAGCAGATTCTCCACGCGTTAGTTCTAAAATCACATCTGTCCTAAATAATAAAAAAAGATAGCCAATTTAGAGCTCTTGTTTAAAGAGCCCTTATTTTTGTAGTACTAATCAACTAAAATATAAATTGGCTATGAAAACAAATTTAACACTCTTT
>JAYEKP010000234.1:31671-32920 GCA_034661075.1 Bacteroidota bacterium | reverse complement strand
TAAAACATTATAGACCTTTGTACAATGGAAAATAAACTACAGGAATTAACACAAAAGCTTTATAACGAAGGTGTCGAAAAAGCGAACGAAGAAGTAGAAAAAATAATTGCTGAGGCCAAAGTCGAAGCAGATAAGCTTAAAAAAAACGCTCAAAAAGAAGCCAAAGAGATTATAGAAGATGCTGAGCAAAAGTCAGAAGAAATCAAAAAAAATGTTCATGCAGAATTAGAGTTGGCTTCTAAACAAACGATACGAACCGTAAAGCAGCAAATTACAGAAATTATAGCCAGTAAAGTGATTGATGAACCCGTTAAAAAAGCCTTTAACGATGAAAAATTTGTTCAAGAGATTATCGAAACAATCATTAAAAACTGGAATCCAGATAAAAATGAATCTATAGACCTGTCTGTTTTGCTTCCTGAAAAGATGGAAAAAGAATTTGAGAAATATTTTAAAACAAAAACGGGCAAAGAATTAAATGCCAACCTTGAATTAAGTTTTAGCGACACTATAAAAGGTGGATTTAAAATCGGACCAGCTGATAATTCTTATAAAATTAGTTTTACCGAAGAAGATTTTATTAATTTTTTTAAAAGCTACTTACGTCCAAAAACTGTTGAAATGTTATTTCAGGGAGAGTAAACATGTTTCGAAATTACTACCATTATTTTATAGCAGGACTGCCGGATATTTTTCTCGATGAAACAGAGATTCACTTTTCGATGCTTGATTTTAAACAAGTGTTAAAAGAAGAACTATTTCCTGATGATTACCGGCTGGCCCAACGCTTATTTTTACCTTATGATAACAAAAATCTTTTACTGTTCCTTCAGCAGGAAGAGACCCGGGATTTTAACCAATTAGGAAATTTTACTTTACAGGATTTTGAAGAAGAGTTTTCGGATGATCCGAAAAATATTCTTCCGCAATACATGTATGATTTTGTGAAGTTATATCGGGAGGAAGAAGAAACAAAAGATTTTGAGAAAAGTTGGGAGAATAAACTTACCGAAATGTATTACACCTATGTTTTAAAAACAAAAAACAAGTTTTTAAAACAGTGGTTTGAATATAATCTAAATATAAAAAATATCTTAACCGGATTAAACTGCCGCAAATATGATATAGACATTGAAAAGCAACTTATTGGGAATAACTGGGTAGCAGAACAAATGGCTAAAAACAGTGCCAAAGATTTTGGTTTGTCTGTTGATTTGCCTTTAGCTGCCGACGGTATTGCTTTGGCAGA
>JAYEKP010000234.1:0-31661 GCA_034661075.1 Bacteroidota bacterium | reverse complement strand
ATGATTTTTTAGCCCGGGAAAAAGGCCTTGATCAATTGAGATGGAATAAGGTGGAAGAAATGACCCTGTTTGATTATTTTTCCGTTGAGGTTGTTTTGGCTTATGTAATAAAGCTTGATATGGCTTATCGATGGTTAGGACTCGATGAAGAAACAGGACGTGAAATGTTCCGTAAAATCATTGACAATTTAAAATCTAGTTATGAATTTCCTAAAGAATTTGCAATAAATGGAAAAAACAAATAAAATGACAACAGGAAAAGTATCAGGAATTATAGCCAACCTCGTATATGTTGAGGTTGACGGCCCTGTTCAGCAAAATGAAATATGCTATATCGATTTAGAAGGGACTAAGTTGATGGCCGAAGTAATTAAAGTAATTGGTACCAAAGCGTATGTTCAGGTATTTGAGAGTACCCGTGGACTTAAAATGCACAACAAAGTTGAATTTACAGGCCATTTATTAGAAGTAACATTAGGGCCTGGAATCCTTTCTAAAAATTTTGACGGTCTACAAAACGACCTGGATAAAATGGAAGGTGTTTTTCTACAACGAGGAGAACAAACCAATCCTTTAGATGACGATAAAAAGTGGGTCTTTAAGCCCATAGCTAAAAAAGGCGATATTCTTGAAGCCGGTGGTTGGTTAGGTGAAGTAACCGAAAACTGGATGCCGCATAAAATTATGGTTCCTTTCAAATTCGAAGGGAAATATACTGTAAAAAGCGTGGCTAAAGGAGGGGAATATACTATTAAGGACGTTATAGCGGTGGTTACTGATGAAGAGGGTAAAGAAATAGAGTTAACTATGACCCAAAAATGGCCCGTTAAATTAGCCATTAAAGCATACAAAGAAAAACCACGTCCGTTCAAACTTCTGGAAACAGGTGTTCGGGTCATCGATACGTTAAATCCAATTGCCGAAGGAGGTACCGGATTTATTCCAGGGCCTTTTGGTACAGGGAAAACTGTATTGCAGCATGCGCTTTCAAAACAAGCCGAAGCCGATATGATTATTATGGCTGCTTGTGGTGAGCGTGCTAACGAGGTGGTAGAAATTTTTACCGAATTTCCGGAATTGGATGACCCACGTTCAGGACGAAAATTGATGGAACGAACAACCATTATTGTAAATACATCCAACATGCCGGTTGCTGCCCGTGAAGCTTCTGTTTATACTGCAATGACTATTGCCGAGTATTACCGGGCCATGGGATTGAAAGTATTATTGTTGGCTGATTCTACTTCTCGTTGGGCTCAGGCTTTACGTGAGATGTCGAACAGAATGGAAGAACTGCCAGGACCGGATGCATTCCCAATGGATCTTCCGGCGATTATCTCAAACTTCTACTCAAGAGCTGGGTTTGTTTATTTAAATAATGATAAAACAGGGTCGATTACGTTTATCGGTACCGTATCTCCAGCCGGTGGTAACCTGAAAGAACCGGTAACCGAATCAACCAAAAAAGCAGCCCGCTGTTTTTATGCACTATCGCAACAACGTGCCGACAGCAAAAGATATCCCGCTATCGACCCACTTGATAGCTATTCAAAATACGCTGAATATCCTGAAGTAGAAGAATATTTTAAAGAGCACATCGATCCCGAATGGTCTCAAAAGTTAAGCCTGGTTAGAAATGTACTTATTCGTGGACGTGAAGTAGCTGAGCAAATTAATATTCTTGGTGATGATGGCGTACCGGTTGATTATCACGAAATATTCTGGAAAGCCGAAGTAATCGACTTTGTTATTCTTCAACAAGATGCTTTCGATAAAATAGACTGTTCAACATCGCTCAAGCGACAAAAGTATATGTTGAATAAAGTACTGGAGATTTATCATACTAAATTCTCTTTCGAATCATTTGATGAAGTAGCTGATTATTTTAAGCGTATTATTAATCAAATGAAACAAATGAACTATTCGGAGTTTGAATCAGATAAGTTCAAACAAAACGAGAAAGAACTTAAAACAATAATTGAAGAAAAGAAAGCTGAATAATGGAAACAAAAGCATTTCAAAAAATCTATACAAAAATCACCCAGATTACAAAAGCAACCTGCTCGTTGAATGCTACAGATGTTGGTTATGACGAGATTGCTGTGGTCCATGGCCGGATGGCTCAGGTGGTGAAAATTATTGGCGACGAAATAACGTTGCAGGTTTTTGGTGGTACCGAAGGAATTCCTACCAATGCTGAAGTGATATTTTTTGGACGTCCTGCTACCTTAAAGGTGAGTGAAGAACTTTCCGGAAGATTCTTTAATGCATATGGTGACCCAATTGACGGTGGCCCGGAGATTGAAGGTGAAGAGAGACAAATTGGAGGTCCTTCGGTAAATCCGGTACGACGAAAACAACCTTCTGAATTTATTCCTACCGGTATTGCCGGTATCGACCTGAATAATGCGTTGGTAACAGGACAAAAGATTCCTTTCTTTGCCGACCCCGATCAGCCGTTTAACCAGGTGATGTCGATGGTGGCCCTTCGTGCAAAAGCCGATAAAATTATCCTGGGAGGAATGGGATTAACCAACGATGATTATTTATACTATAAAAATGTATTCGATAATGCCGGGGCGTTAGACCGAATTATAAGTTTTGTAAATACAACAGAAGACCCTCCGGTAGAGCGTTTATTGGTACCTGATATGGCATTAACAGCAGCCGAGTATTTTGCTGTTGACAAAAAACAAAAAGTATTGGTACTTTTAACCGATATGACTCTTTTTGCCGATGCATTAAGTATTGTTTCGAACCGGATGGACCAGATTCCTTCAAAAGACAGTATGCCCGGTTCGCTTTACAGTGATTTGGCTAAGATATACGAAAAAGCTGTTCAGTTTCCTGATGGTGGTTCCATTACTATTATTGCTGTAACTACATTATCGGGTGGTGACATTACACATGCTATTCCGGATAATACAGGATATATTACCGAAGGACAGCTGTTTTTGCGTAAAGATACTGATATTGGAAAAGTAATTGTCGATCCGTTTAGAAGTTTATCAAGGTTGAAACAATTGGTTATTGGTAAGAAAACAAGAGAAGATCATCCTCAGGTAATGAATGCTGCCGTTCGGTTATATGCCGATGCAGCCAATGCCAGAACCAAACTGGAGAATGGTTTTGACCTTACGGATTACGACGAACGAACTCTTGATTTTGCTGAAGATTATTCGGAAAAATTATTGGCCATTGATGTGAATATTGAGGTGGACGAAATGTTATCTACCAGTTGGAGTTTATTTGATAAATATTTTAAACCTGCAGAGGTAGGAATTAAAAAGGATTTAGTAGAAAAATACTGGCCAAAAGATAATTAATTTCAGATTTCAAGTTTAATATTTCAGATTAATATTATGGCAAAAATTGAAAAATTTGAAGACTTAGAAGTTTGGCAGGTAGCGAGAGAGTTATGTAAAATTGAAAAATTATGGCAATAAAGTTTCAATATAATAAAACATCATTACAGCATCTAAACAAGCAGCTTAAAATGCGTTTACGGGCTCTTCCTACGTTGCAAAGTAAAGAAGCGGCCTTGCGTATGGAAGTTAAGCGTGCCAAAGACCAGTCGGAAGAGCTGCTTCGAAAGCTCGAAAAGCAGATGAAAGCTTACGAAGATATGGTAAGGCTTTGGGGCGAATTTGAGGAGGATCTTATTACCGTTAAAGATGTGAAAATGTCCTTTAAGAAAATTGCCGGTGTGAAAACACCAATCTTAGATGATGTAATTTTTGAAATCAAGGACTTTAGCCTGTTTAATAAACCCAGTTGGTTTTTGGGTGGAGTTCAGATTATTAAATCATTAGTGAAAATATCTATTGAAAGTGATTTTTTCTTACGAAAAATGGAGCTTTTAGATTATGCCAGGAAAAAAACGACACAGAAAGTAAATCTCTACGAAAAGGTTCAAATACCTGGTTACGAAGAAGCCATTTCGAAAATTAAACGATTCCTCGAAGATGAGGAAAATCTTTCGAAATCGGCACAGAAAATTGTTAAGAAAAGACAACAAGATAAGGAGGCTGCCTGATGATTACGCCAATGATCAAATATTCTTTCTTAATTTATCATAAGGATTATATTCCTTTTCTTGAGCACCTTCAGGAATTAGGAGTTCTTCACATCATAGAGAAAAAGAAAGAAATAGACGATAACATAAAATCATCACTACACCAGATTAGTGAGATTAATAAAACTTTAAAATTCCTTGAAAAAAGGGGGCAGGATGAGCAGGAAGTGAAAGGAAAACAGGAAAAGGTTCCTGTGGTTGAAAATGTTAAGGAATTACTTATTGAATTGTCTGAAATAGAACAAGATCAATCGTCGTTAAATAAAGATATTCAAAAAGCAGAGCCTTGGGGTGATTTTACACCGGAGATGAAAGAAAAAATGGCGGAGCTAAATATTAAACTGCGCTTTTTTGAATGTAGCGAAAAGAATTTTAACGAACAGTGGAATGAGGATTACTATCTGCAAATTATTAACCGGGAACATGGCAAGGTTTATTTTGTGGTTTTTCAGCAATCGGACAAAGAGATAACTATTGATGCAGAAGAAGTAAAATTACCTGAAGAACCGTTATCGCAGCTATTGAAAAAGCGCGAAGAAAATAAAAAACGGGTAGAAAAGATTCAGGCCACTTTTGATGAATATGCAGCAAAATATCAGCATCAGTTAAGAGAAAAGCGACAGAAGCTTCAAAGCAAAACAGATTTTGAGCTGGCGATAAATCATACCGAAAAGCAAGCCGAAGAGAAAGTAATGTTGCTTGAGGGATGGGTTCCGGAAGATAAAAAACCTGACTTAGAAAAGTTTCTCGACAAACAGGATGTGTATTATATTTCTTCGAAACCTTCGGAAGAAGATAAGGTGCCTATTAAATTGAAAAACAATAAGTTCTCCAAACTTTTTGAACCTATCAGCGATTTGTTTGATATGCCTGATTATAAAGAGTTGGATTTAACGCCATTTTTTGCACCGTTCTTTATGATGTTTTTTGGATTTTGTGTAGGCGATACCGGCTATGGATTACTTATTTTAATCGGCACACTGATTTTCAGGCAAAAAGTAAAAAAAAGTCTGAAACCCATGTTTACACTGGCTGCAATTTTAGGTGGGGCTACGGTAATTATGGGGCTTATCTCAGGAATCTTTTTTGGTATTGAGCTGATAAATGTACAGGCATATCCTTTCAAAGATATTATTTTAAAACCCCTTCAGTTATTTTGGTTTTCTGTTGCTGTTGGTGGACTCCAGATTTTTTACGGGATGTTTATAAAAGCAGTCAACCAAATAAGACAGGGAGGAAGTTTAAAATATGGATTATCAACCATGGGATGGATTTTGTTAATTTTAACGTTTGGAACTTTTATCGCACTGGAAAAACTGGGAGTTGATACTGAAGGTTATGGAATCATTAAAAATATCGGATTAGGCATTAGTGTTGCACTGATTTTACTTTTTGCTAATCCCGAGAAAAATATGATTGTCAGCGTTTTTTCCGGCCTTTATGATGTATACAACATGATCACCGGAGTTTTTGGCGACTTACTATCCTATATTCGTTTATTTGCATTAGGTATTTCCAGTGCAATTTTAGGATTGGTATTTAATCAAATTGCTGCGCAATTTTTGGGTGGAAGTTTCCTGAGTTATATCCCATTTATCATTATTTTAATCATTGGCCACGGACTAAATATATTTATGGCCGCATTGGGAGCTTTTGTTCACCCGTTACGTTTAACATTTGTAGAATTTTATAAAAATGCCGGCTTTATGGGCGGCGGGAAAAAATATAAACCATTTTCAAAATAGAAATAAATAAAAAAATAGGAGAATAAATTTATGGCAAACACAGCAGTTTATTTAGCTTATGCAGGATTAGCATTTATGATTGCACTATCAGGAATAGGAAGTGCTATTGGAGTATCAATGGGTGGTAATGCATCAATTGGTGCTTTAAAGAAAGATCCGGACAAATTTGGTAACTATATGCTTTTGGCAGCATTGCCGGGTACACAAGGTTTGTATGGCTTTGGTGGTTATTTCGTAATCGACAAGCTGTTTAATCTTGTTACACCCGAAATGTCGTTATTTAACGGTATTGCTATTTTATCCATGGGACTATTTTTGGGTTTTGTAGCACTGTTTTCAGCAATAAAACAAGGTACGGTAACATCCAATGGTATTGCTGCTATTGGTGGCGGAAACGATGTATTTGGCAATACACTTATTTTAGCTGTATTTCCTGAGTTGTACGCTATTATTGCTTTTGCTGCAACTTTCTTAATAAGTCAAGGATTAGGCGCATAAAATAGGAAACAATAAATAATTTTTTACGTAATAAGGAGCAGTACAATTTTGTGCTGCTTTTTTTATTGATTTTTCAGGGATACTTTTATGTTTTATTCATTAAATTTGTAATTTCCAAATCTTTAATATGCATCGAAACTTTTTAAATATTATTCTATCATTATTTTTTGTAGTATTTGTAACAAATTTTTCTTTTGCAACAAAAGAAAATGCTGAAACAGATACTATTTCTAATCCTAATGAGCCTATAGAAAAGGAAAAAGGATTCGATACCGGAGAGTTTATTTTTAATCATATACAGGATGATTATAGCTGGCACCTTTTTACCTATAATCATCATCATGTATCCATCCCTTTACCGGTAATTTTATACAGTAAAAATAAAGGTTTGGTGACATTTTGGTCTGGTAAATTAGCACATAATCATTCTTATAAAGGATTTACCATTGCCGAAGAGGGAGCATTTAAAAATAAAATTGTTGAAATAAATGATCAGGGAAAATTTGTCGCCCGCCCTTTCGATATTTCGATCACGAAGAATGTATTTGCCATCATCATCAGCTGTATCATTTTGGTTGTTATTTTTGTTTCTATTGCCAAAGCATACCAGAAGAAACCCAACCAACCACCTTCAGGTTTGCAATCTTTGATGGAGCCGGTGATTCTTTTTATCCGTGATGATATAGCCAAAGACAGTATTGGAGAAAAACATTATGAAAGATTTACACCGGCATTATTAACGATATTCTTTTTTATCTTATTAAATAATCTTTTAGGGTTGGTGCCTTTTTTTCCAGGAGGAGCTAATGTAACCGGTAATATTACAGTTACTATGGCCTTGGCATTGGTTACTTTTATTATTACAACCTTTACAGGAAACAAAAATTACTGGGCACATATTTTTAACGCTCCCGGGATACCCTGGTGGCTGAAAGTGCCTTTACCTTTAATTCCTATAATTGAATTATTTGGCGTTATAATAAAACCTTTTGTTTTAATGATTCGTTTATTTGCGAACATTACGGCAGGGCATATCATTGTTTTAGGTTTTTTTAGTTTGATTTTTATTTTTGGAAATATTAGCGAGGTAATTGGATTAGCCGTGTCGCCTGTGTCAGTGATTTTTGCGGTTTTAATGTCGTTTTTAGAGTTATTGGTTGCGTTTATTCAAGCATATGTTTTTACCATTCTGTCGGCTATTTATTTCGGAATGGCTGTGGCAGAAGATCATTAATAAATTATTTATCCATTAAAATTATACATTATGTCAACATTAGGAATCATTTTATTAGCTATTGAAGGTGCTGCAATATCAAAAGTAGGAGCAGCCATTGGTGCAGCTATTGCAGCTATTGCTGCCGGATATGGTATTTCTAAAATAGGAAGTGCTGCTGTAGAGTCTATAGCACGGCAACCCGAAGCTGCCGGGGATATTCGTTCGAATATGATTGTTTCGGCAGCGCTTATCGAAGGGGTAGCATTTTTTGCTATCGTGGTGTGTTTCCTTGTACTTTTTGTATAAAGGGATATCGGTTGCCCGAAATTAAAACGAACGCAAATTATTTTTGGGTATACTCGTTTAATTAAAAATTTATCGTATGGAACTCATTAAACCGGATATCGGTTTGCTGTTTTGGATGATAGTATCATTCAGTATAGTACTATTTGTCCTGATTAAATATGCATGGAAACCGATTCTGAAAGCAATCAAAGCTCGCGAAAGATCTATTGCCAAAAGCCTAAATGCTGCTCAAAAAGCAAAAGATGAAATGGCTAAAATTGAGTTTGGGAACGAAAAAATCACGGCTTTAGCTAAACTTGAACGGGAAAATATCTTAAAAGAAGCCAAAGAGGCTAAAGATAAAATTATAGAAGAAGCTAAAGAAACAGCAAAACAGGAAGCCCAGAAAATTCTGGAAGATGCACGCAAAAGTGTACTTAAAGAAAAGGAAGATGCAATTAATGAAATAAAAAATCAAATTGCGGAGTTGTCGGTGGGTATTGCCGAAAAATTATTACGCGAGCATCTTTCAGACAGCTCCGAACAAAAACATTTAATTTCCCAAATTGTTAAGAATATAGAGCTAAATTAGTATGTATCATAGCCAGATCAATGTAAGGTATGCAAAATCTCTGTTTTTATTAGCCAGAGAAAAAAAACTGGTGGATGAAATAAGAAAAGATGTTGAATTTATTCTTGCATCCTTAAATAATATTCCCGAGATTTTATTTCTCTTGGAGCATCCTGTGATAAAAATATCGCACAAAAAGGCTGTTTTAGATGATTTATTTGGCGATAAGGTTAGCGAATATACGAGAAGTTTTTTACAACTAGTTATAAAAAACAAACGTCACAATCATCTGAAAGGAATGATGAGAAATTATATTGATCTTTACCGACAATTTAAAGGAATTAAAACAGCTGAAATTACTACTGCTATTGAACTTCCCGATGATGAGAGGAGTGAAGTTATAAAAGCCATCGAAGAACAATTTAAGGCTACTATAGAACTTAAACAAAAAGTTAACGAGGATATCATTGGAGGATTGGTTATAGAGATTGATAATAAACAGCTGGATTTAAGTGTTACACATTATTTAAATCGTATGAAAAAAGAGATGTACGATTTTAAAATACATTATAAGAAATAAATTTTTTTAAATTTAAACTTATGGTTGGAATAAAACCCGGAGAAGTATCGGAGATTTTAAAGAAAGAGCTGGAAGGCTTTACCACAAATAACGAATTACAGGAAACAGGCAGCGTATTGCAGGTTGGTGACGGAATTGCCCGAATTTATGGTTTGTCGAATGTGCAAGCCAACGAATTAATCGAATTTGAGAATGGGATGAAAGGAATTGTGTTAAACCTGGAAGAGGATAATGTAGGTGCGGTACTTTTGGGATCATCAGAAGAAATCAGAGAAGGGGATAAAGTAAAACGAACCAAACGAATAGCATCTATTCGAGTAGGGGAAGAGCTTTTAGGGCGCGTGATCAATACACTGGGAGAGCCGTTAGATGGACAGGGCCCAATCGGTGGCGAACTTTTTGAAATGCCACTGGAAAGAAAAGCGCCGGGTGTAATTTATCGTCAACCAGTAAATGAACCTATTCAGACCGGGATAAAAGCCATTGATGCTATGATTCCAATTGGCCGTGGGCAGCGGGAATTAATTATTGGCGACCGCCAAACCGGAAAAACAGCCATTGCCATTGATACAATTATTAACCAGAAAGAGTTTTATGATCGTGGAGAACCTGTTTTTTGTATTTATGTAGCCATAGGACAAAAAGGATCTACTGTTGCCAATATTGCCGAAACCCTTAAAAAACATGGGGCCATGGATTATACGGTAATTGTGTCGGCTACCGCATCCTATTCTGCTGCATTGCAGTTTTATGCTCCTTTTGCCGGAGCATGTATCGGTGAATATTTTAGAGATACCGGAAGATCCGCATTAGTTGTGTTTGATGATCTTTCCAAACAAGCCGTAGCTTATCGAGAAGTATCCTTACTTTTACGTCGTCCTCCCGGAAGGGAAGCATATCCCGGAGATATTTTTTATCTGCACTCAAGACTGCTCGAGCGTGCGGCAAAAATTATTGAAGCTGATGAAATTGCTTCTCAAATGAATGATTTACCTGACACGATTAAAGATAAAGTTAGAGGAGGAGGCTCATTAACAGCATTACCAATTATTGAAACCCAGGCAGGAGATGTATCTGCTTATATTCCTACCAATGTTATTTCCATTACCGACGGACAGATTTTTCTTGAATCAGACCTTTTTAATTCGGGAGTACGTCCCGGAATTAATGTGGGTATTTCGGTATCCCGAGTGGGTGGAAATGCGCAGATTAAATCGATGAAAAAAGTAGCTGGAACACTGAAATTAGACCAGGCGCAATACCGCGAGCTGGAAGCTTTTTCTAAGTTCGGTTCCGATTTGGATGCCGCAACTATGGCTGTACTTGATAAGGGTGCCAAAAATGTGGAGATTTTAAAACAAGGACAATATTCGCCCATGCCCGTTGAAAAACAGATTGCTATCCTTTATTGTGGAACTAAGGGCTTGCTCGAAGATGTTCCGGTGGAGAAAATAAAAACCTTTGAAAAAGACTTTTTGGATACGATGGAAATGCAACACGAAGAGGTCTTGAAAATGCTTAAAGCAGGAGAATTAAGCGAGGATGCAACCAAAACCATAGAGTCTGTAGCCGCAGAAGTGGCTTCAAAATATAAAAATAGTAAATAACATTTACGAATGAGTAGTTTAAAAGATATTCGTACACGTATTTCATCGGTAAAATCTACCCGCCAAATTACCAGTGCTATGAAAATGGTTTCGGCTGCTAAATTAAAAAAAGCACAGGATTCCGTTATCAACTTAAGGCCGTATGCACACAAATTGAATGAAATTTTAAATAATATTACTAAATCCGTTAATATTATCGAAGATAATATTTATGTCCGTTCCGGATATCCTGAACGAATTCTTTTTGTGGTTATCTCATCCAATAAAGGATTGTGTGGAGCTTTTAATATGAATGTAATAAAAGAAACAATTCGTATTATTGATGAAGATTATTATGGTGAAAACGAACAAGGCAATGTGGATGTTTTAACCATAGGAAAAGCCGCAACCGAATATTTCAGTAAAAAAGGATACAAAGATATTGGTTCTGATAATGATCTTTTAGATCAGCTTAGTTTCGACAAGGCTGCACCTTTAATCGAGAAAATTATTGATTCATTTGTGGATAAAGATTATGATCGCGTGATGCTTGTATATAACCGTTTTAAGAATGCGGCGGTACAAATTTTAACAAGCCATCAGTTTTTACCTGTTGAGGTTAATTATTGTGAAGATGAAGATTCTTTTGTGAATTTTGACTACATCATGGAACCCGACCAGGAATATATTGTAAAGCATCTGATTCCAAAATCGCTAAAGCTTAATTTTTATGAAGCGTTGTTAGAATCGTTAGCAGCAGAACATGGTGCCCGAATGACTGCTATGCACAAAGCTACCGATAATGCTACCACATTAATAAAAGAACTAGAGTTAACCTATAATAAAGCACGACAAGCATCCATTACTAACGAAATTTCTGAGATTGTCGGAGGCGCAGAGGCGTTGAATAAATAGGATTTATCAAACTTATCAGTTTCTAAATTTAAACAGCTGGAATTTTTTTGTGCAAATTCTTTTTTATCTTCGCTAATTATTGATGATATTTAAGTGATGAGTGCATATATTTATTATTTGATAAGGCAGGCATCAGCAGCTTGATTTTAAACACTCCATTTCCGATTCGAAAAAAATTGCCCGCTCGTTGGCAGCATTTGCTAATACCGATGGAGGGAAATTGTTGGTTGGTGTAAGAGACAACGGGTCTGTTGCCGGAGTAAAAAGCGACGAAGAATTTTATATGGTTCAGGCAGCTGCCGATTTATATTGTAAACCTGAAGTGAAATTTGAAACGAAAGTGTGGGAAATTGAAGGAAAAACATTGCTTGAAATCACAATTCCTAAGTTATCATTGGACGAATTGATTACAGCACCGAATAAAGACGGAAAATATCGTGTATATATCAGGGTAAACGACCAAAACTTTATCGTTAATAATATATACCTTAAAGCATGGAATAAAAAGAAGTTTGGTAAAGGGATATTGGTACGCTATGCCGAACCCGAAAAAATATTGTTCGATTATTTAGAAAATAACCAAAGAATTACATTCTCCAAGTTTATGCGTGTTGCTCAATTATCTAAATATAAAGCCGAAAAGATACTTATCAACCTGATTGTACTTGATATTATTAAGATCGTTTTTACCGAAAACCAGGTTTTTTATCAATTGGCTAAAAATGGTATAGTTCTTGAGTAGTATTAAAAACAGAATATAACTCATTGTTATTAATTAAGATATGTAGCAAATTATATTTAAAAATTATTTTATATTTTCATTGGTTTTTATATTTTTAACCGCTAAAAATAAAGACAGAGTTAAATTAAATCCTAAACTAAAAATTGATATCATGAAATTGAAATTAACGAGAACAGTAACTGCAATGATTTTTTTATTGGGTTTTGCAGTTAATCTAAATGCACAAACATCATCAGAAGCTGTTGACGCCTTAAAAGAGGGTGTGTCAAAATCGCAGGCTAAAGACTATTTGGGTGCTGTAGAATCTTTTAAAAAATGTGTGACTATTTATGAAGAGCTTGGTGAGTTTGAAAATGAAAACAGAGCAACTGCTGTAAAGCAAATTCCGGTAATGCAATATAAACATGCTCTTGGATTATATAAACAAAAAGATTATGATGGTTCGATTAATGCCTTTGAGAAATTGGCAGAATATTCAAAAACGTATAATAATGAATCGTATTTGAAAAAAGCAGAAGGAATTATTCCTCAGCTTTATCGTATTAAAGGAACCAATTTATTAAAAGAAGAAAAATATGACGAGGCAATTGCTTCTTTTAATCAAGCTTTAGAATATAATCCTTATGATGCTAAAGTATATGTTTATAAAACCATGGCGTTAAGGGAGCAGGATAATGACGAAGCATTGAAAGAGTCAGCCAATAAAGGAATTGAAGTAGCTATTGCTAAAAATAAAACCGAAGAAGAAAATGATATTAAATCGCTTGCCGGAAATTATTTTTTGAAAAAAGGAGCTGATGCTTATACAGCAGAAAATTATACAGATGCAGCGGAGTATTTTAATCAATCGTTAGAATATAAAGAAGCTGATTCTGATTTATATTATCAATTATCGGCTGTATATAATAAGCTGGAGCAATGGGATAAAGCCATTGAAATGGCCAATAAATCATTAGAGCTGTTTAATGGTCAAGGTACCACAAAAGATGCTAAGATTTATTATGAGTTAGGAAATGCCTATTTGGGGAAAGGAGATAATGCTGCTGCATGTGATAATTACTCAAAAGCTGCAAAAGGTGATTACCAAGAGGCTGCGGAATATCAAATGAAGCATGTGGTTAAATGCAACTAATCCACTAAAAAGATATATTAAAAAAAATCCCGCTAAAAACGGGATTTTTTTGTGTTTAAATTTTTATTGAAATTATTTATTTTCCTGGAAATCAGTAATGTTATTGGATATTTTCAGGATTTTATATACTTTTCCCTCTGCATTTCTAATGGGTGTATACGTCTCGGCAAATACCAGCTCTTTGTTGTTAACGTTTACTTTTGTTGTTTCTTTCTTTACATTTCCCGTTCTTAAATCTTTCCAGAATTTTTCATATTCTGCTTTTTGCTTTTCCGAAAACTCCATATTCAAGGAGTGGTGAGTTCCTAAAACTTCATCTTTCGATAACCCCACTAGGTTTAGATAATTATCGTTCACATTTTGAATATATCCGTCCAGGTCATATTCAATAACGTAGCTTGATGTATTTAAAGCTTCAATCAAGCCTTCCATTTCAGCACTCTTACGAGAAGACTCTTCCTGTGTGGCTTGTAACTCTTCCATGTTTTGGCGCATTTCTTCTTCTTGAGCAGCCATTTCTTCGGCTTGTTGCTGCGATTTTTCTAAAAGTTCCGATGTTTTGATATTTATTCGTACTGCCGACAAAGTAGATGCAATACTTTCGGCTAATTTCTCAACAAATTCAATTTCGTGTTTTTCGAAAACATTAAACGAAGCAATCTCGAGAACTCCTAGCACTTCTTCTTCCAATTTGAGAGGAACAATAAGTAAACAACTTGGATTTGCACCGCCAAGTCCGGATGTAATTTCAATATAATCTTGTGGAATATCGGTCATGAAAATGGTCTTCTTTTCAATGGCACAGGCTCCAATAAGACCTTCTCCGGGTTCGATATTTCTATTTAGATATTTTCTTCGGTCGTATGCATATGCTGATAACAATTCAAAATGGATATTATCTTTATCATTATCATTTAAAATAAAAAGCCCTCCCTGGTTTGCATTTAGATAGTTCACCAGACTCATAATGATCTCGGTGGCTAAATTTTCAATATTATCGTTATTTTGGCGCAAGATATCACCAAATTTGGCCAGTCCTTCATTAGCCCAGCGTTTTTTTTCATCCTCTTTTTTGCGTTTTTTATCTTCTTCTTCGGCTTTAACCAGGCTATTACGCATGTCAATAAGCGATTTGCCTAAAATATCCTCATCACTAAGCAAGTCGAAATTATGATTTAAATTGCCATTTCCAATTTGATTTGCAAAATCGGCTTTTTTATTTAAACCATCTATAGATTTATTTAGTGCATTTGCCATTTCTTCAATCTCATCGCCGGTATCGAGTTTTATTCTCATTTTTTCATCCAGATGTCCAATAGATAATTTTTTCAACAACTCGGTAATTTGTGTTATAGGATTGGTAATATTTTTGCTAATGATTAAAATTACCAACGACATGAGTAAGATGCCTATAATTCCTACCAAAATAGATATTCTGAAGTTTTTGTTTGCTTCTTGCATGATAACATTTTCAGGAACAGAAATAGCAATTGACCAGGGTGTATTTGTTTTTAAAATATGAATAGGGGCGTATGTGATATAATGTTTTACTCCATCCTCATCACGGGTTGTATAGCTAAAATGTTTTCCTTCTCGGATCTTCTCTGAGAGATGTTCACTTTTTTCATCTTCAGGAAAAACCTCAATAATAGGTTGGTTAAAAAGATCTTTATTTGGATGTCCGGCAATTGCGCCTTCGTTTGAAATTAAAAAAGCATAACTACCCTTATAGGGTTTAATATTTTCAATAATCTCCTGGAGTTGAACAAGGGTAATGTCAAAAGATACCACAGCAATATATTTTCCATTTTCAATAATTGGGGCATTTAAACTGGTCATTAACAACGATTCTGTTTTATCTCCTGTTAAAACATCAAAATAGGGTTCGTTAATATGTGGTTCTAATTTGGCTTTTGTTTCTGCGTATAATTCCGAGTCTCCATCCAAACTACGTAACTCAACATTTTCCTTTATAATTCCATTATCTCTCCAGAACGTATGGCTTATTCGTCCATAGGGTTTATCCCACTCTGGGTCAATGGCACTTAGCTCCCAACTATCCCATAAAGCATAAATATCCGGGTTGTTTTTAAAGATATGTGCGTACATTTTATGGATTAAATTCTGCCATTCATCCTTTTCAAAATTTTTGTATACTTTAAAGGCGTTACTTATAGCCACAACAGCTGAAAATTGAGCATCAAGTCGGGCTTTTATATCTTTTGCCGATTCCTGTACTTGGTTATTCGTTATTTTAATAGCATCGTTATATGCCATTTTTCGGGCTTTATAACTTATATAACCCACAGCTACAATATAAATGATAATTGAGGATGAAATGATAAATAGCTGTATCTTTTGTTGTATTTTAAGCTTTATCTTCATAATAAGAATTTATGAGAATTATTATTTTTCAAATTCAGAAATTTCATTAGAAATTTTTAAAATGCGTTCCACCTTCCCTTCATCATTCAAAATAGGAGTATATACTTCAACAAATACTAGTTCTTTATCATTCACAATAAATTTTGATTTTTCTTTTTTGGTTTCTCCTCTTTTCAAATCGTTCCAAAACGTATTGTATTCCTTCTTTTGATTTGTAGTAAAATCCATTTTGTCTGAATGGTGCGTACCCATCACTTTGGCTCTGGAAAGGTTAAGAAGGTTAAGATAGTTGTCGTTTACTTTTGTAATAAATCCTTCGGAGTTATATTCAACAATACAACTCGAATTTTCTAAGGCATTTATTAAGCTTTCCATTTCAGCCCCTTTTCTTGCTGCCTCTTCCTGGGTAGCTTGAAGTTCTTCCATATTTTGGCGCATTTCTTCTTCCTGTGCAGCCATTTCTTCTGATTGTTGTTGGGACTTTTCCAGGAGTTCATTGGTTTGAATGCTAACCTTTACCGATTGAATAGTAGAAGCAATGTTTTGAGCAACTTTTTCTACAAATTCAATTTGATAATTTTCAAATTTATTAAACGATGCAATTTCTATTACCCCATAAACCTGATCTTCAATTTTTAAGGGAACCACCAATAAAGCATCAGGATTCGAACCACCTAACCCTGAGGTAATTTCTATATAATCCTGGGGCAGGTCAGTCATATAAATGGTTTCTTTTTCTATTGCACAAGAACCAACAATACCATCTCCATATTCAATTCTTTTTTCAAAATATTTCTCCCGGTCGAAAGCAAAAGCTGAAATTAGATCAAGAAACTTTTCATTATCTTCATCTTCGTTAAGTAAAAATAATCCTCCTTGACAAGCATCGAGATAATACACCAGGTTTTTTATAATATCGTGACCCAGGATTTTGAGGTTATCGTTATTTGATCGTAAAATATCGGCAAATTTTGCCAGCCCTTCGTTAACCCACCTTCTTTTTTGATCTTCTATTTTTCGGTTTTTTTCTTCTTCCCGTGCTTTTAAAAGACTGTTTCGCATATTTACCAGAGCCTTTCCCAGTTCATCATCATCGCTGGAAAGCTTAAAATCATAATCCAGGTCTCCTTTTCCAATATGATTAGCAAACTCTGTTTTTTCATTTAAACTTTTAATTGATGTCTGAAGGGAATTCGCTATTTCTTCAATTTCGTCACCACTATTTACATTAAGGTTCATTTTTATATTGGTTTGCCCCTGTGCAAGTTTTTTTAGGAACCCGGTAATTTTCTGAATCGGATCAGAAATATTTTTAGTAATAATGTAAATTGCTAAGCTTAAAAGAAATATGCCAATAATACCAACAATAATGGAGATCATAAAGTTTCGGTCGGCTTGAGCCATAATAGAATTTATAGGAACCGATACTCCTAAAAACCAGGGTGTATTGGAACGGCCAATACTTATGGGAGCAAAAGCAACAAAATAAGTATCATTATTTTGGTCTTTGGTAATAATAGAAAAGTTCTTTCTTTCTTCGATACGTTCCGTAATGGAAAATTCTTCTCCTGATTTAAGATTAAATTCAGCATCCTGGTTTAACAATTCTGTATCGGAATGACCGGCATACTTACCCTCCTGGCTTAATAAAAAAGCATAGGTTCCCGGAAATTGTTCGAGGTTAATGTTTTCTACCATCTCTTGAAATCGTTCCAGTATTAAATCAATGCCAACCATTCCGTGATATTGGTTATCAATCATTATTGGGCTTACCAGACTGGTCATTAATTTTGTTTCTTCGTTTTCTTCGGTAAAAACATCAAAATAAATGGGAAGAGCAATTTCACGGGCTTGTGATTTTATAAAAGCATAAACTTCTGGATCTCCATCCATACTTCTTAAATCCTGTTTTTGTAAAACAGAGCCATTCATCCTTGAAAAAACGTTGGATATGCGGCCATAAGGTTTGTCCCAGGTACTGTCAATCTTACTAAGTTCCCAGCTATCCCAAAGTTTATAAAAATAAGGGTTGTCGCGGTATACTTTATCATACATTTTTAAAAAAAGTGGTTCCCATTGTTCTCGGGGCATATCTTCATAAATAGAGAATGCTTTTGAAAGCGTTCGGACAACAGCCATATATTCATTTAAATCAGATTGAATTTTATTAGCATGTTTTCCAGCTTCGGCATTTACTAAATCAACAGAATTTTTGTAAGCTGATTTTTTTGCGTTGATACTTATATAACCTATAGCTGCTATGTAAATAATTACCGATATCGTAATTAAGAACAGTTGCATTTTGTTTTTCAGGTTAAGATTTATTTTCATAGGTGGTTCTTGTTTTATTCTTAAAATACCATCCATTCATCAAATGTATGGTTTCTTTTTAAATTAAGCTAAATTACAAATTTTTAGAAAAGTACATGATTATTTCGATTGTTCAAATAATGCTAATTTTCTTTTTAGCTCTTCTTTTTCATTTCTTGATTTTGTATTATTTATTGCCATATAAAGAATTTTTATTAAATCCCCATCTTCACTATATATTGGAGTATATGAAGTTATAAGCCATAAGGTTTCATTCTTTTTGGATTTTTGTTTAAAAATTTCGTTATGTGATTTTCCTTTTACAATTCTTTCCCAAATTTTTTGAAATCGGGTTAATTCTTGGTCCGGCATTAATTTTTCTATGCTTTGATTTGTTATTTCGTTTTTAGTATATCCAAAAGTAGATAAGAATAAATCATTTGCACTTATTAATTTTCCCTCTGGGCTTAATTCTGCTTTTAACAGAAAATGATCAATGGCATTTATCATGGTATTTAAATCATTTTCTCTGCGGGAGGCTTCTTCCTGTGTAGCTTGTAATTCCTCCATATTTTGTCGCATTTCTTCTTCCTGGGCCGCCATTTCTTCTGCTTGTTGCTGTGACTTTTCAAGTAACTCGGAAGTTTTGATGTTTATTTGAACCGATCTCAGTGTTGATGCAATACTTTCTGCAACAGATTCTGTAAACTCAATTTCGTGTTTTTCGAATTTACTAAAGGATGCCATTTCTATTACTCCCAGAATATCGTTTTCAATTTTTAAAGGCACCAGTAATAAGCTGTTAGGATTTGAACCACCTAATCCTGAAACGATGTTAACATAATTCTGAGGAATTTCTGTTAGGTGGATGGTTTGTTTTTCTAAAGCACAAGTACCTACTAATCCTTCTCCAATCTCAACCTGTCTGGTAAAAAATTTTTCCCGGTCAAAAGCAAAAGCGGCTAAAAGGTCTAATGTTTTTTTGGTCTTATCCTGGTCGTTTAAAATAAATAATCCACCTTGATTGACATTAAGATAGCGGACTAAATTTTTAATAATGTTCATCGATAAGACCGATAAATTATCATTGTTTTGACGTAAAATATCGGCAAATTTTGTCAGTCCTTCGTTTGCCCAGCGGCGTTTTTGATCTTCTTCTTTTCTTTTTTCTTCCTCAGCTCTTGCTTTTTTTAAGCTTTCTCTCATCTCAATTAGAGATTGACCAAGTTTATCTTCTTTACTTAACAGTTCCAGCTGTGTATCAATATTGCCGGCACCAATTTCACTGGCAAATGCTGCTTTTTGGTTTAACCCTTTGATGGATGTGTTTAATGCCAGCGTCATATCACCTACTTCATCTTTGGTTTTTGCTTCAATTATTAATGATTTATCAATTTTTCCCTGGGATAGGTTTTTTAAGGTTTCAGTAATCTCTACGATTGGGTTTGTAATGTTTCGTGCAATATACCAAACAACAAGGGTTAGTACTATAAATCCAATAAAACTAACGATTAGTGCATTAATTAATATTTTATTTGCTTTTGATGTAATTACCTTATTGGGCACTACAATTACCAACGACCATGGGGTTTCAATACTTTGAATTTTTATTGGGGCAAAGGCATAATAATGTTTTTCTTTTTGTTTGTTTTTATGGGTAAATGAAAAAAATGCACCTTCGGCAACATTTTGTGCGATATTATATGTTTTAAAAAAATCTTCATTATGATCAACCATTAATTGCCCCATCAGTGTTTTATCAGGATGGGCAACATAAGTGCAATTATTTGAAAGCAAAAATGCATAACTGTTTTCGAAAGGTTTTATTTCTTCAATAATTTTTTGAAATCGTTGTAAATCAACATCGGCTCCTGCAAGCCCTATAAATGAACTGCCTAATTTGATGGGTGCTGAAATGTTCGAGTTTAAATACTTGTCTGCTTCGTTATCGGAATAATTATAAATTTCAGGATCTATGATTTTTGCTTTTCCCGTTGATTTCATCTTATAATAGTTACTTGTAAATACATCACCATCCGTATTTAATTCTGCTTCCAGCTGTTGAATACTTCCATCTTGTTTTCTTACCCATCCGTTAAGGTATCGGCCATACGGTTTATCCCAATCGGGATTAATGTATTGTAATTCCCAACTAGTTGCTACGGCTAAAAAATGCGGGTTTTCGAGAATAACATTTCGTTGTTGTTCTAGAAAAACATCATTCCATTCATTCCAGGGAAGGGTATGATAAGCCTGCCCAGCCTGAGCGAGTGTTTTTGCCGTCTTAAAATCAGAAGAGAGTTCACTTTTTATAATATTAGCATATTCTTTTGCCGTGGTTTGTGCAACATTTTGTGTTTCGGTTAATGCTAGTTTTTGCGATTTAATAGTGATATATCCTATAACTGCAATAAAAATTAATATTGAAGTTGAAAGAATATATAGTAATAATTTTGTATTTATTTTCATCGGACAAACAGGTTAGGAAAAAACCGTTAAATTTACATTTTTTTAAGAAAAAATCAAATTAATGTTAATAGATATTAATGGAGTAATTTTTAAGTTCTTTTGAATACAATTTCGCATTTCCCAGGATGGAGTCCATTAAATCCCAGAATCTTTTCCCATGATTTTTTTCTTTTGTATGACATAGCTCATGAATAATGATGTAATCAATCAGGTGGTCGGGTAAACGAATAAGATGTAAGTTCAAGTTAATGTTGTTTATTCCGGAACAACTTCCCCAAAGGGTTTTATTATTTTTAATAAATATATTCCGATAGGTAAAGTTATATTTCTCAGCCAAAAATTTTACTCTTTTTGGGAGGTATTCTTTAGCTTCAAATCTTAAGGCTTTAATGATGGAATTTTTTATGGTTTGTTGAACCTGCTTTGATTGAATATTTTCATTGGCTGGATACTTAATATCAATTGTATGGCTCGTGATGTTTGTTGTTATAGAGTTCTCCTGATGTTTGCTTATTTCTAATTTTCTGCTTCTGGTTTTAAATATTGTTTTTTCCGTAAAAAATGTCGATTTGTTTTCGATAGCATCAATTTTGGGCTGTTGTGTTTTTATCCACTCTTTCTTTTGTTCTGCTATTTTTTTTGCCGAATTATAACTTACAAAAAAAGGGAAGGTGACCATAACTCCTCTTCCCGGGCGCATTGATATGCTTATGTTTTTGGATCGTTTATTCTTTCGAAATTTAACATTCCCTACCCCCTCAACATACATAATTTTTTCTGCCATAGCTAGCTAATCAAGGTACTTTGTTATTTTTTTAAATAATTTTTTAATTTCAATTGGTTTGATGATATAATCATTATATCCTATGTTTTTAATCTCTTTTATATCGCTATCCATAGCATATGCTGTTTGTGCTATTACCGGAATGTTAATCCCATGATTTCTTAGCTGTTTAAAGGCTTTATGTCCGTTCATTTTTGGCATTTGAATATCCATTAAAATAAGATCATAATTTTTATTTTTTTCGATCATTTGTATTACTTCTTCACCATTCTTTGCCCAGGAAACATTTGCCCTGGTCTTTTTTAATAAAGTATGTAAAAACTGATAATTGGTTTCTACATCTTCAGCAATCAGAATTTTTTTATTTTTCCAGTTAATTTTATTAGGAATGAGCATGTTTATTCCTGTTTCTTTTTTTGAAAACTCAAAAGGAATGTTAAAATAGAAATTAGCCCCTTTGTTTTTTACTGCTTCCACATTTATTTCTCCACCTAATAGTTCTACCAGTTTTTTAGTAAGTGTTAATCCAAGCCCAGTGCCTCCATGTTTACGGGTTGAAGAGTCGTCAGCCTGTCTAAATGGTTCAAAAATGTATTTTTCTTGATCTTTGGCAAAACCTATTCCGGTATCTTTCACAAAACATAAAAGATTATTATCTTCTATTGTGTAGCCAAATTCAATAAAGCCATTTTCGGTAAATTTTAATGCATTATCCAGCAGGTTGGAAAAGATCTGTTTAAAACGTTTCGGATCGGTAATAACTTCCAAAGAATTTGTTTGAACACCTTTGGATAATTTTATATCAATATTATTTAATCCCAGTTCTTTTTTTTGTTGATTAGCATCGATATAAAGCTCATCAAGGATTGTATTAATATTACACTTTACTTTGTTTATCACTAAGTTTTCTGCTTCTATTTTCGAAACATCAATAATATTATCAATAATTTCTAACAGGGTATTACTGCTTTGGTTGATAATATTTAAATATTCGATTTTGTTTTTTTCAGAAAGATCTCTATTGAGGATTAAATTGGAAAAACCTGTAATAGCATTCATCGGAGTACGAACTTCATGCGACATGTTGGTTAAAAATGCCGATTTTAATCGATCGGATTCTTCCGCTTTGGTTTTAGCTTCATGCAATATTCTTTCTGTTTCCTTTTGCTGGGTAATATCTCTGTAAATAACATATATTCCTAATTGGTCTTTTTTAAACTTAATAGGAGTGGAAAGAATGGAAACAAAAACTTTCGATTGATCTTTTTTTATTCTTATTTCTTCGGCTTCAACCTCAAGCCCTCTCATAATTTTGTTATTATATTCTTTTGCCTGATCTTTTAATTCTTCCGGAACTATAAAATTATCCACATCTTTATTGATTAATTCGTCTTTTGTAAATCCAAACAAGTTTGTAAATCCCTGATTAACTTTTATAACTTTTCCGTTATTACCAATTAATGCAATAGCTTCAGGAGCGCTTTCAAAAAGTCTTTCGAAAATTGCTTCGTCTTCTTTCTTTTTCTCCTGAGATGTTTTTATTTCATGAATCATTTTATTTGCAGAGCGGGCAATCATTTTAAACTCATAAAAATCAAGTTTAGATTCGTCAATTTCCTCAAGGTTTTGCGAGGCATTTTTAAAAAAATCTAAGAATGAGTTAACATTGGCTTTTGCTTTTTTGGATAAAAAATAGGTAAAAATAAATAGAAAGGTAAGAACTGCTCCAAAAACAATAATAATCGTTAGTACATTTTTTTGTATGGTTTGTTTAAGTGCCGTTTTTTGTTGGTTTAAAATGGGATTAATATCTTCAAAATAAATTCCTGCACCAACCATCCATTGCCATTCAGAAATTCCTTTCACATACGACATTTTGGGTACAATTTCGTCAGAATTTAATTTTTTCCAGGAATAGTAAATATATCCACCTTTAGGATTTTTTACCGCTTTTCTTTCTTTCTGAATAACTTTTACTCCATTTGGATCTTTATAATCCCACAGATTAATTTTTTGGGTTATGATCTTGCCATCCTTAATTAATGCATCTCCGTTGTATGTGTTAACAAAAATATAGCCTTCCTGGCTAAATCGAATTTTTGAAAGTCTTTCTAAAACCTCTTTCTGTACTTCTTTCTCAAAATCCTCAACATATTCACCAGTTCCTATATACCAGTTGTAGGGTTCGAAAAGTTTTACAAAAGACGTTTTTTTATGGGTCATGTTATCATCATATCCGGGTCTTTTCCAAAAACCGGTAACAAATCCTTCTTTTTGGGTTTTAACCAAATTTATCTCATCCCGCATGATATAATTGCCCATATCGTTTTGTAAATCATAAATATATTTCCCTTCTAGATGAGGTGCTGTTGGATATAACACATCGTAACCTTTAAGATGCCCGATAAATATATAGCCATCTTTATGATTAAAACGGATGGGACGCAAAACATCTTTAATCATTTGTTTGATTTCATTCGCCGATTTTTGATTCTTGTTTTGATCATAAATGCTTTTGGCTAACGAATGAGCCATATAAACTCTACTCTTAAGTCGTTCTTTTTGTTTCGCTTCGGTTTCTTGAATTTTATAATATATATAATCCACCGCTTTAAGGGTCTCATTTTTAACTAAACTTTTGTGCGTTTCAATATGGTTTCTATGGATTCTTTCGTTAATTCTTGTGTAGGTAGAATATTCGTTGTATATCCAAAAATAGCCAACAGCTAAAATAATAATGGCAATAACAATGATGGTTTGAATAAGTAGAAGATTTACAATATTACGTTTATGTCCGAATAATTTTATGACAGGGTTAAAAAATCTACTAAAGATAGACATAATGAATAATTATCTTGGTTTTAATATTCTAATATTATAGACTCAATTATAAGATAATATTTTTAAAAAAGTATAATTTAGCAATTTAAATTAATAGATTTTTTAAATTTGGTTTTTTATTTGCGTACAAAAGGTTATTTTACATCGATGCAATCATAGTTTTATACATTAAATTTAATCATATTATGAAAAGTAATAAACTTCTTAAATATTTACTTGTAGCGGCTGTTGTGCTTATTGTTTTTGCCTTAATAGGTAAAAAAGCCGGGTGGTTTGGCGGCGAAATTACGATTAAAGTAAGTACAGAAAAACCAGCCATACGAACCATTACCGAAATGGTAATAGCAAGTGGTAAAATACAACCTGAAACCGAAGTAAAAATTTCGCCCGATGTATCCGGAGAGATTGTGGAATTAAACATACAAGAAGGAGACAAAGTAAAAAAGGGAGATTTATTACTGAAAATAAAACCGGATATATATATATCTGCTGTAGATCGTGCAGAGGCTTCCTTAAATTCAGCAAAGGCAAATTTTGCAAATGCCCAGGCCTATTTAAAACAAATTGAGGCAAAATATAAACAAACAAAAAATGCTTACGAACGGTCAAAAATTCTTTGGGAACAGGAAACAATTTCACAAGCTGATTATGAGTCTGCTTTGTCATCTTTTGAAATGGTTGAAGCAGAATTATCTGCCGCAAAAAAATCTTTAGAAGCTTCTAAATATTCGATTCAAAGTGCTGAAGCAACTTTGTCCGAAACCAAAGAAAATTTACAAAAAACTACTATCTATGCTCCAATGGATGGTACGGTTTCCAGGTTAAATGTTGAAATTGGCGAGCGAGTAGTTGGGACCATGCAAATGGCTGGTACTGAAATGCTTAGAATTGCCGATTTAAGCCGAATGGAAGTAAAAGTGGATGTAAATGAGAATGATATTGTAAAAGTAAAATTAAACGATACCGCAGTAGTTGAAATAGATGCCTATTTGGGTGAAAAGTTTAAAGGGATTGTTACCGAAATGGCTAACTCAGCCAATGTTTCCGGAATGGCAACCGATCAGGTAACCAGCTTTGATGTTAAAGTATTATTATTGAAAGATTTTTATACCCATTTAATGAAAGAAAATAATCCTAATCCTTTTAGGCCGGGAATGTCTGCTTCCGTTGATATTCAAACCAATACTAAACCCAATATTTTAACCATACCAATAGAAGCTGTAACAACACGAACATCTACAGATTCAATAAATGCTTCTGAAGAATTTGTTGAAGATGAATTTAGAGAAGTTGTTTTTGTTGTATCGGAAGGTTCGGCTAACCTGAGAAATGTAAAAACAGGAATTCAGGATAACCAGTATATTGAAATTGTGGATGGCTTAACAATGGATGATGATATTGTTACAGCACCTTATAGTGCTATATCCAGAAAACTAAAAGATGGAATAAAAGTTGAAGTGGTTGAGAAAAAGCAATTGTTTGAACAGGATTAAATTTTAGATTAATTATTATTAAAAAGGATTGAAGAGCGTTTTATGGCATTAATTCTAAATATTGAAACATCCACTCAGGTTTGTTCTGTTTCTGTTTCAGAAAAAGGACAGATTAAGGGATTTAAAGAAATAAACGATGAGAAATCACATGCAAAATATCTTACAGTTTTTATTGATGAATTAATAAAAGAGCTAAAAATTTCTTTACAAGATATTGATGCGGTAGCTGTAAGTAAAGGCCCGGGATCATATACCGGTTTAAGAATTGGGGTTTCAACAGCAAAGGGCCTTTGCTATGCAAAAGATATCCCTCTAATTTCGGTTAATACACTACAATCCATAGCATTTGGCCTGATTAATAAAGTTAATCAGGAGGATTTAACGATTCCAAATTTTAACCAATCCATATTGGTACCCATGATTGATGCCCGCAGAATGGAAGTTTATTCAGCCTTTTTTAATGCTAAGGGTGAATTTTTAAGAGATGTTAAAGCTGAAATTATTGATCAGGATTCTTATAAAGATATTTTAAAATCAAAACAAATGATTTTTTTTGGAAATGGCTCCGAGAAAATAACCGAAATAATTCAGCGCCAAAACACGTTTTTTTTGCCTGGCTTTTTTGCTTCAGCAGTAGATATGGCCCAATTATCAGAACGTTTTTATACGGAGAAAAAGTTTGAAGATGTAGCTTATTTTGAACCCTTTTACCTTAAGGATTTTGTTGCTACAACGCCCAAAAAAAATATATTTAAATAAAAGTTGCATAGATTTTGTTTGATTATCATTCATGATGAAAAAGGCATCGTTACATACGTTAATTTTATTTGTTTTATTCCTTTGGGTTAACCTTTGTTATGGACAAGCTCCTTCAAACAACAAACCTTTTAAAAGTGAAGAAAAGCTGGTTTATGTAGCACGTTTTGGGTTTATTCATGCGGGAGAAGCTACCTTTTCATTAATGAAAAAGAGTTTTGAGGGAGAAAAAGTTTTTCATGCAAAAGCTTCGGCCAATACAATTGGTTTAGCCGATAGAATTTATAAAGTAAGAGATATTTATGAGAGCTATTTCGATTATGAATCCGGGCTTCCCTATTTAGCCATACGGAATATTAGCGAAGGAAATTATCGATATTATAACGAAGTGCGGTATGATCATCAAAGGAATATAGTGATTAGCCAGAAATCAGGAGAACATGAAGTTCCAGACAATATTCTTGACATGTTGGCTACGTTTTATTATTTCCGCGAAGCCATGCTGAATGATATTAAAGTGATTGGTGATGATATTATGTTCGACACCTACTTTGCCGATGAAATTTTTCCATTAAAAATGCGCTATGCCGGTGATGAAACCATCAAAACAAAATTAGGAAAATTTAAAGCCATGAAATTTTCTCCCGTTGTTGAACCAGGTCGTATTTTCGATTCAGAAGATGATGTTACCATATGGATTTCTAAAGACAAGAATTTTGTTCCTTTGCAAATAAGAATAGACCTTATTGTTGGTTCTATAAAATGCGATTTAACAGAATATGCTGGTTTAAAATACCCCTTAAATCAAATTCAATAACTATCTGTTTGAAAATAAGTTCGATTTTAAAATGATTTAATTATTTTTGCAGAGAAAAATTTAACAAATATTTTATTATGGCTAGTACATCAGATTTTAAAAATGGATTATGTATTGATTTTAATAATGAACTTTATATCATCGTTCAGTTTCAGCATGTAAAACCAGGCAAAGGAGGCGCTTTTGTAAGAACCAAATTAAAAAATCTTAAAACAGGAAAAGTTATTGATAAAACCTTTAATGCCGGCGCTAAAGTAAATACAGCAAGAATTGAACGAAGGCCTTATCAATATTTATATAAAGATGACATCGGTTATCACTTTATGCATACAGAAACTTTCGAACAGGTTTCGTTTCAGGAAGAATTAATCAACCAACCCGATTTATTGAATGAAGGACAGGGAGTAGAAGCGGTTTACCATGCCGATACCGAAACACCTTTATATTGTGAATTGCCTCCGTTTGTTGTGTTAGAAGTTACTTATACTGAACCCGGATTAAAAGGAGATACCTCATCAAGCACATCATTAAAACCAGCAACATTAGAAACCGGAGCGGAAATCATGGTTCCTTTATTTGTTTCAATTGGCGATAAAATAAAAGTGGATACCCGAGATCGTTCATACAACGAAAGAGTTAAAGAATAAAAAATGCTTTATTTTTGCTTGTATTTTTTTTATATTTATTGAAAATTGAAAATCAGGAATTTAAACTTTATGGATTTTGCAGGTAAGGCATCAATAAACAGGCTAAAGCTTTCTATATTTAAGTTAAATACGTTACTTACAATTACCAAAGCGATTAATGCCAATCTTTCTACAGAAGAATTACTGCAGCGATATGAGAAAATATTGCGTGATGACCTTAATATTGGGAAGATATTGATTTATAAATTTGATAAAGGATGGAACTTAATTTTAAGTTCCGGATGTTCACCCAATATTATTGATCAGATTGATGTTGAAAAAGATTTGCTTGAGCATAAAGAGATTTCATTTGTTACTGCTTCTCCAAATCCTTCGTTAAGAGTTTTCGATAACATCATCCCGGTTTTTAACAATAATGTACCCGTTGCTTTTGTTTTAATCGGCGATATTGATGAGGAAAAAGAAGGTGTGAGTCCAACGATAAAGCACCTGCATTTTATTCAAACTCTTTCGAATATTATTATTGTTGCTATTGAAAATATTCGATTATATAACGAATCCTTAAAACAAGAAGTACTAAAAAAAGAGCTTGAGCTTGCCTCTAAAATGCAATCGATGTTAATTCCTGAAAGAGATACATTACCCCATAATGATAAAATTTTTGTTTCAACCTTTTACCATCCACACTTGGAGGTAGGTGGCGATTATTATGATTTTATTCCACTGAATGAGAATGAAGTAGGATTTTGTATTGCCGATGTATCCGGGAAAGGTATTTCGGCCGCTCTGTTAATGTCAAATTTCCAGGCTAACCTAAGGGCTCTTTTTACTACCGAATCATCGCTTGTTGATATGGCTGTTAAACTAAACGACAGGGTAATGGCCAGCGCTAAAGGTGAAAAGTTTATTACGATTTTTATGGGCAGGTACAATTATAAAACTAAAAGGCTTAATTACATTAATGCAGGCCATAATCCACCGTTGTTTTATAAAGTAGATGATGATGAAATGTTGTTTTTACGCGATGGATGTGTTGGAATGGGGATGTTGAATGAGATTCCAACCATAAAAGAAGGAGCTATTACTATTGATCAAAGATCAAAGCTTTTTTGTTATACCGATGGACTTGTTGAATTAGTGGGTGATGATGGCGTTAGTTTTGGAACGGAACAAATTGAAGAGTGCCTGGAAAATGAAAAAGAAATTGATCATAACATAAATACCATTATTCAAAAACAAAAAATTTTAGAAGGAAGTACTGCTATTTTTGACGATATTTCCATTATTGGGATTGAGTTTTATACGTAAACACAACGTGTTTTAATCGAACAGCCTGATTGTAGCTGTTGGGTTTTCTAATTACCTGTACCTCATTTGCTTTTATTTCCTTTAAAGAATTATTTTCCGGATTAAATAACCATATATGAGGGATCCATTTATTTTTGGGTTGAGAGAATCCCATGATTAAAACATTATTATTATCAATCCATTGTGCTTCTTCGGCTCTGCATGCTGTTCCACAAAAAATGATACGTTGCCTTTCCTGCTTTGTAAGTTCAAGTAGAGCAACTTCCTGGTCGGCTTCAGTTCCCAAACAAACCAAATTTCCCTTATGATCTTTTTCTAAGGCCAAATAATAGCTGTCTAAATCAATAGAATATTTTTTATGGGGTGAAAAGATATAAAAATCATTAAAAAATTTGTAATACTCGCTGGCCGTATCTATTGCTGTTGTATAGAAGGTATTGTTTTTTATCATCAATGTATCTGTAAAATGGTTTAGGGATAAACCATAGTATTCAAGCCATCGATCTAATCTTTTTAAATCAGGCTCATTTGATTTTTGGTTTTGGCAAGATATTATTGTGGTTAAAATAAGGGTGAAGAAAATTAGGTATGTGGATTTAATTCGCATTTTATTATTTTTTAAAGATCATAAAAAAGAATAACCTGACAGAAAAGGTTTTGCTGTCAGGTTGGGTTAGGAAAATATTATCTGGATTACCAATTTAATAACCACGCAAAAATAAGCGGGGCTACAATTGTTGCATCCGACTCAACAATATATTTAGGGGTATCTATATCGAGTTGTCCCCAGGTAATTTTTTCGTTAGGGACAGCACCGGAATATGATCCATAGCTGGTTGTGGAATCCGAAATTTGACAAAAATAACTCCAGAAAGGAATGTTTTCCATTTCCAAATCCTGGTAAAGCATGGGAACAACACAAATAGGGAAGTCGCCAGCAATACCACCTCCTATCTGGAAAAATCCAACACCCTTACCTTCTGAATTTTTAATATACCAGTCAGCCAGCCAGGTCATGTACTCAATTCCCGATTTTACGGTTGAAGGTTTTAGTTCTTTTTTAATGCAGTATGACGCAAAAATATTTCCCATGGTACTATCTTCCCATCCAGGAACTACGATGGGTAAGTTCTTTTCTGCAGCAGCCAGCATCCAGGAATTTTTGGGATCAATTTCGTAATATGGTTCTAAAACGCCTGAAAGAAGCATTTTGTACATATACTCGTGTGGGAAATATCGCTTCCCTTTTGCTTCGGCTTCTTTCCAAATTTCAAAAATATGTTTTTGTAATCGGCGAAAAGCTTCTTCCTCGGGGATACATGTATCGGTAACACGATTAAGTCCATTTTCGAGTAATTCCCATTCTTGCTTTGGTGTTAAGTCGCGATAATGAGGAACCCTTTTGTAATGAGAATGAGCCACCAGGTTCATTAAATCTTCTTCAAGGTTTGCTCCGGTACATGAAATAATGTGCACTTTATCCTGACGGATCATTTCTGCAAGGCTTTTGCCTAGTTCACCGGTACTCATGGCTCCGGCCAGTGTGATCATCATTTTGCCATTTTCGGCCAAATGTTTTTCGTAACCTTTGGCAGCATCTTTAAGTGCTGCAGCATTAAAATGTAAAAAATGCTCGTCGATAAATTTTGATATGGTATTTTTTTTCATCGTTTATATTTTTGGATTGGCAAACACATAACTTAATATTTTATAATACAATTTAGCAGCTAAGAAGTCGGGGGCTTTATTGTTTTCATTGGGGCAAAGCTCCATGATATCAAAGCCTACAATATTCCTTTTTGCTGCAACCAGTTTAATAAAATCAACGACCTGATACCAGGTTAATCCACCGGGCTCGGGTGTTCCGGTAGATGGCATAATGGATGGGTCGAATCTATCAAGATCAATGGTTATAAATACTTGATCGGTTAGTTTGTTTAATACTTTGTCCATCCATTTAGAATCGGTATGAATTTCATGTGCAAAAAAGCAGTTATCTTTTTGCAAAAAATTTTTTTCAGAAACATCCATACTTCTTATTCCAACCTGTACAAGATTTGTTTTTTTTTGCGCATCGTGAACTGCACAAGCATGATTGCATGCTGAACCTTCATATTCATCTCTTAAATCAGCATGGGCATCTATTTGTAAAACAGTTAGATTTTTAAAATAATCGTTAAATGCTCTAATCGATCCTATACTTACAGAGTGTTCACCTCCAAAAACCGTAACAAATTTTCCCATTTTAAGGTATTCTAGCACGGTTTTATGCACCTGGTATCGCTTCGGGGGAATGGTTCTCGGTGATAGGATTGGCTAAAAACACCCTTCTTTTATAAACCTCAGAGTCGGTTTCGATATCATATACTTCCATATTCTTAGAAGCTTTGAGAAAGGCTTCTGGGCCTTTGTCTGCACCTTTTATCCAGGTACTGGTACCATCGTATGGTACAGGAATAAGCACAATTTTTGATGTTTCCAGTTGTGCAAACTCATCAGGTATGCC
>JAYEKP010000233.1:0-33088 GCA_034661075.1 Bacteroidota bacterium | reverse complement strand
ACCTGGTATCGCTTCGGGGGAATGGTTCTCGGTGATAGGATTGGCTAAAAACACCCTTCTTTTATAAACCTCAGAGTCGGTTTAGATATCATAAACTTCCATATTCTCAGAAGCTTTGAGAAAGGCTTCTGGGCCTTTGTCTGCACCTTTTATCCAGGTACTGGTACCATCGTATGGTACAGGAATAAGCACAATTTTTGATGTTTCCAGTTGTGCAAACTCATCAGGTATGCCGGCGTAGTTTTTCATTGTTTTCAAGATTATTGGTTTTAATAACCTAATATTTTAAGCATATCTTTAGGCTCCTGCTCTTTAGTAAACAACCGAGTAGTAATTTTTCCTTTTTTATCTTTATCAATAATAATATGTTTTGGGCCTGGAATTAAACAGTGTTGTAAACCTCCGTACCCGCCTAATGTATCCTGATATGCACCGGTATTAAAAAACCCGATGTACAATGTTTCGTTTGAGGAAACTTTAGGCAAATAAATAGCATTGGCATGTTGTTCGGAGTTGTAATAATCGTCGCTATCGCAGGTTAATCCACCCAGAAAGACCCTTTCGTAGGTATTGTACCATTTATTTATGGGTAACAGAACAAATCGCTTATTTATGGCCCAGCTGTCAGGAAGTGTAGTCATAAACGAACTGTCAATCATATTCCATAGCTCCCGGTCGTTTTGTTTTTTTTGTCCTAAAATAGAGTAAATTATACCGCTGCTTTCACCTACAGTAAAAGAACCAAATTCGGTAAAAATATTGGGCTCTTTTAAATTGTTAGCATCACAGAATAGCTTGATTTGTGAGATAATTTCATCAACAATGTACTCATAGTCGTAATCGAAAGATAGTGAGTTTTTTATGGGAAATCCACCGCCAATGTTTAAGGAATCAAGTTCAGGACAAACTTTTTTTAATTCACCGTAAACATTTAAACATTTTACCAATTCACTCCCATTGTCTTTTATTCCGGTGTTTATAAAGAAATGCAGCATTTTGAGTTTTATATTGGGATTTTCTTTAACCTGTTTTTTATAAAACGAAACAATGTCTTTATATCCAATACCTAAACGAGAGGTATAAAATTCGAATTTTGGCTCTTCTTCAGAGGCAATTCGAATACCAATCTGAAAGGGTACTTCAATTAGCTCTTCCAGCTGTTCCAGTTCTTTAAAATTATCAACTACGGGGATTGTATTATAAAATCCGCTATTAATTAACTGGGCAATATTTTCAATGTACGCTTCGCGTTTAAATCCATTGCAAATAATATAGGTGGATTTGCTGATTTTTTTTTCTTCGTAAAGTTTTTTAACAATATTTATATCGAAAGCGGATGAGGTTTCAATATGAATATCATTTTTAAGGGCCTCGTGTAGTACGTGTTTAAAATGGGAACTTTTGGTACAATAGCAATAATAATAATTGCTTTTATAATTAACTTTTTTCATGGCGTTATGAAACCATTTTTTTGCTCTTTTTATCTGATTGGAGATTTGTGGCAGATAAGTAAACTTTAATGGAGTTCCATATTCTTCAATTATATCCATCAAAGGAATTTTGTGAAAAAGCAAGTTGTCATCTTCTAAACTAAACTCCATCTGTGGAAAATCGAAGGTTTGTTCTATTAAGTCTATGTATTTAATCTTCACCTCATAAAATTTTGATTAATTAATAAAAAGCAAATTAAATATTTTTATTGATATAAATATCTATTATGCACTCATGAAATTAAGGGGAAGTTCTCTTTTTTCCAACGAGCAAGGAAATAAAAAAATAAAAACCGCAATTTTTGCGGCTTTTACGATAAAAATTTTATTAATAATAAAGTATCCAGGCTTTTAATCCTTTTTCCTGTGTTAAAAATCGATATTCAGCCAAAGCTTTTCTTTTATCGGCAAAAGAGTTATAGCTTACTGCATGCATTCCGTTTCTTTCGCCCAGTTTTTCGGCATTATAACCTTGTTTTTTTAAATCTTCTAAGAATCTGTCGGCGTATTTCTCGTTTTTAAAACTTCCAGCGATGATGTAATATTTTTTTTGTGCAGCCGTAGCTGTTTTTGTCTCTTGTTTTACAGGCGAAGTTGTTTTTTTATCGGTTTCAGCTTTTGCCTTATCGCTAGTTTTTTCTGCAGCTTCGGTTTTTGTTTTATCTGTTGTTTTTTGTTGGCCATTGGCTTGTTTTGCTGTATGTTCTTTAGCTGAAGTAGCCTTTTTTTGTTGTGCTAATTCGGTTTTAGCTTTTGAATCTTTATCTTTTGAAAAGATAGCCTCAAATTTGTCCATATTAATTAATGCAAAAATGATTAAGATAGCAATGGGCACGCCAATAGCAACTGTCCAAACAACACTTTTATTAAGCGATTTTTTTTCTTTTTTGTAGATTGTTGTTTTGGTTTCAGTTTTTTTGGTTTGTGGTTTGGCTGGTTCTTCTTTTTCGGGAGTAAATTCTTTGAGTTTAGACTCTTTAGCTGGTTCTTCTTTTTTTATTTCTTCTTTCTTCTTTGCTTCTTTTTTATCTTCTTCCTCGGTTTTTTTAGCTTTAGCAGCAGATGTCTTTTTTGTTGTTTTTGTTGTTTCCTTTACTGCTGTAGGAGGTGTTTTCTTTTCTTCTTTAGGGCTTTCTTCTTCTTTCTCATTGGCTACAGTAATAAACTGCACTTTCCCCTGTTTATCAATAATAAATTTACCGAAATCTTTAATTTCAAAAGGTTTTTCGTTGTCCAGTTCTTTTTTCACCAATTCAATAAATTCCTTGATTTTCTCCGCTGCTTGTTCTTTGGTAATATCTTCTTTTTTAATGATATGTTTTTCTAATAACTCATCGTTAAATTTTAAGAAAGGGCTAAAGTAAACGTCTTTCAATTTCTTATCTAAGGTTTTTGCATCTTTATTTTTGGATGTTGCTCTTACTAAAAAAGCACCGAAATTTGGAACAATAACTCTATTGTTTGTAGCCAGTAATTCCTGAATATAGGTTGCAATCATAACCAAATTTTTTAAGTTGTTAGCTTTTAAGGGTATAAATGTATAAATTTTAATGTAAAATTTGAAGTGTTGATACGATTAAGTTTATCTATTGTCATTAAAAAAAATAAAAAGGGTTAATTTTTCGAAAAAGCGTTATTAATTGCCATAAAAAGTTTTTTAATATTAATGGGTTTGGCTATATAATTGTCGCATCCTGCATTGAGACATTTTTGTTTTTCTTCATCGTGGGTAAAAGCGGATTGGGCAATTATTTTAAGATCCTGTTTCGTCTTTTTTATTTCTTTAGCCGCCTCGTAACCATCCATATTGGGCATTTTTAAATCCATAATTACCAAATCAATTTTGTTTTTTGAACATAAATCAACGGCTTCTTTCCCGTCTTTTGCCCACATTATTTTTGCATTGGTTGTACTTAATATTTCTTTGAGGTAAGTATAGTTGGTATCAGTGTCTTCAGCTATTAAAAACACTTTATCTTTCCAGTCAAAAGTTAAAGGAATGAGTTTTTGTATAGAGATTTGTTTATTTTGGGTTTTAATATCTAAAGGAAGGGTAAAATAAATGTTTGTTCCTTGTTTTGGAGTGGATTGCACCCATATTTCTCCACCCAGGTGATGAATAATTTTCTTGGCAATGGTTAACCCCAAGCCTGTTCCTCCGTATTCACGCGTAAATGATTCGTCCACTTGTCTGAAAAGATCATAAATCATCTCAAATTTGTCATTGGCAATTCCTATTCCTGAATCAATAACATAAAATTGAATTTTATTATCCTCTTTCATGATAGAATAACCAAACTCAACAAAACCTTGTTGCGTAAATTTTACAGCATTCTCAATTAAATTAAACAGCACTTGTTTCAAACGAATAGTATCGGTTATAAAAGAAAAATCTTTATTTCTTACCCCTTTATTCAGCGACAGACGAAGGTCTTTTTTAGGATCTTGTTCAATTTTAATGCTGAAAGAAACATATAAGTCTAGCAGCAACTTATTGATGTAACATTTTGAATAACTAATTTCGAAACTACCTGATTGTATTTTGGAAATATCTATGACATCATCAATTAGTTTAAGTAGGTTTTGGCTGTTTTCGTTAATTAGGTTGTTGAGTTTTATTTTTTCTTCGTAGGGCAGATCTTCGTCGAGCAATAAGCTTGAAAATCCAATAATGGCATTTAGAGGGGTTCGGATTTCATGGGATAGATTAGCAAGAAAAGCTGTTTTTAAACGGTTTGATTCTTCGGCTTGTTCTTTGGCCAACACTAATTCTTTTTCGTTTTTTTTGCGTTTTGAAATATCTTCGGCGATTATTATAAAATGGGTAATCTCATTTTTGCTGTTTTTTACCGGTGAGATAGAGGCTAATTTCCAATATAACTCCCCATTTTTTTTACGATTCTGGATTTCGCCCTGCCAGTCATGACCCTGTGAAACGGTAGTCATAATATCTTTGTAGATGGTTTTAACCGATTCCGAATTGGTTAAAATTCCCACTTTTTCGCCCAATACTTCTTCGGGAGTATAGCCGGTAAATTTTGTGAAAACAGGATTTACATATTCAATTTGTCCTTTTAAGTTAGTAATGATAACGCATACCGGAGAATGTTGAATGGCATTGGACAATTTTTTTAGTTCATATTCTGTTTTTTTCTTTTGGGTAATATCTATGGATAAACCGCCGATTTTCCAGGTATTATCTGCTGCTCTAAATCTAAACTTATGGGTTTGGTAGGTAATAAGTTCACCTGTTTTGTCGGGTAATTGTTCTTCTTCAACTAATACTTCACCGTTAATGGCTCTTTGGTCTTCTTTAGTAATACGGTGGGCATATTTATCTGGGAAAATTTGCTGTGGGGTTTTGTTTAGGCATTTTTCTGAAGAGTAAACAGCATCCATATATTTATTTATATATACCAAGCGAAAATCCTCATCTTTAATAAAAACACCTAATGGTAAGTTGTCCATAAAAATGGAAAATTGTTGCTCGGTTCTTCGCAGCGTTTCTTCAATCTCCGTCCGTAGGGAGATGTCTTTAAAATCTTCGATAATTCCCAGAATGTCTCCGTTTTGTCCTTTAAAAGCAATGGAGGTTAAAATACCGGGAATAATTTTTCCTGTTTTATTTCTTTTTTTGATATCCTGTTCAACACGCTCTTCTCCATTTTTTACCAGGTTTAAAGGGCAGTCGGCGGTATGGCAATAGGGCCCGGGAAAAACATTGTAACATTTTTTTCCTTCAGCATCTTCTTTACTTATTCCGGATATCATTGTAAAGGTTCGGTTTACTCTCAATATATTATAATTAATATCGATTAACCGCATGCTGTTTCCTGTCGTATTGAATATTTGGTTTAGCTCTGCATTCGTGTCGATGATCTCTTTTGTTTTTTTCGCCAGACGCTTATCGATACTATCTTGTAAATTAAAGAATTTGTTTAAAAGCAGGTTGAATGAAAAATGAAGAATGATAAAAGTTATCGCTAAAATAAAAAAGATTATTAACAAAGAGCGATAAACCGAAGCAAGAAAAGCATTTTGGAGTTTAGAAATATCTTTAAGAAAAATTACTCCCACAAATCCATCGTCCTTAAAACTATTTTGTATTTCTACCAGATCAACAGAGTAAAACTTGTCGCGATAGTTAATCTTTTCTTTTTCAAAAATGTTATTTTCTTCTATAATCGATGTGAAAAAATCAAGGTTAAATAATGAGTGGATAATGATATTCTCTTTTTGGGGCGAGCCGGAAAAGTGATGTTTTAGGTTCTCTGTTATTTTTTGGTTATCGAACAAAGTTCCAATAATAACATCATGTTCTTTAGAAACATCTTCTACAATTTCGTTTTCGCGAATACCAAATTCTATGCATCCAATATAATTACCTTCATAAATGATGGGTTCAATAATTTTATAAAATAATTGAGCATCATAAAATTCGAATGCCGATTTTTTGATTTGTTTTTTGTTTACGTTAGCAACCAGCGATGACGGATCAGCAGATTTCGTTTGTTCGCTTGGCCCGGTTTCCATATTTAATGCCAGAGTATTATCTTTATTATAAAAGTTTAGGACAAAATGATAAGGATCTTCATTTTTTAATACAGAATAATACGGAAAAACTTGTTTGTATTGCTCATTAATTTTTTGTGAGTTAAACCTTTGTTTTATTTCCGGATTATTTACAAAATATTGGATTTTTTCCCTGTAAAGGCGATTGGTCGTATAAAGGATATGCTTTATCTCAACACTTGTAATTTCATTATCTTTCTGTATTTGCCAATCGAGATATTGCCGATGGTTTTTCAGGCTTAAATAGAAATAAATGGAACATAAAACCAAAAGTACTGATATAACAGCTACTATGGTTCTGTTTTTTAATTTTTTTTCAACTTCCATTAAGTGATTATAGCTTCTTAATTAAAACACAAAAAACAAATAAAGTAAAAATAATCTTAAGTTAAAAGTTACGGTTGTTAGGTTTGTAAACTTTTTATTAAAAACACGAGAAATATTTTTTTAAGGCATTGTTAATAACTTCTTAAATATTAAATTGATATTGTGAAAGATCGGATGAATTTGTATTTTTAAACTACCTATGATCCGTAAAAACATGACAAAATATTATTTGTTTTTTCTTTTCTTCCTGTTATTCTATCAATGCCTTTTGGGTCAGGAAGAGAAAAAAAATCCGGTATCAATTGCTATTAAACCACAATATGGATTTATCCTGCCACATTCGAGTAAAGTAGAACATCTTAGCCATACCAATCCCTTTGGAATTGAATTGGAATATGCCTGGATTATGCTCCAAGATGAAAATTGGCAGCAATGTAATTGTTATTCTAAAATGGGTGCTTCATTTTTGTATGTTAATTATGCAAATCCCGATATTGTTGGTAGTTCTTACAATCTAATTGGTTTTGCCGAACCCTTTTTATTTCGCACCCATCAATTTCTACTGACTACCAGGATAGGTGTTGGTATTAGTGTATTAGATAAAATTTATGATGAGCATCAGAATCCAAACAATTCGTTTTTCTCAACGCATATTAGTTTTATAGTGCATGTGGATGCTAATGGATATTATAAGCTTACAGAAAAACTTAAGTTTTTATTGTTTGCCAAATATTGTCATATATCGAATGGAGGAATAAAAGATCCAAATTATGGAATGAATTTTCCTACGTTCGGTTTAGGACTTAACTATCAGCCCAAAGGAACAGTTGATTTCAAAAAACGGGAAACAGAAACTTTTACACCGGCATTTTTTTATGGAATATATCCTTTTGGAACCATTGAATCGGTTTCAGCAGATGACGATAACCCCGAGAAATCAGCAATCGCAACCGGTTTATATGCAATTGTTGGACGAACCGTGAGTAAATTGAATGGCTTTAGCATTGGGTTAGATTATATTTACGATGGAGCAAAAAAGGAAGAACTTGCAAGGGCAGGGATTGCAAAAGACCATCAGCAGATTTCTTTTTTGTTGGGGCATCATTTTCAATTCGGGAAATTTGATTTTTCCCAACATTGGGGCACTTATCTTTATGCTCCCGACAAACCACGCTCCTTTTTTCAGCGTTACAGCCTTTCCTATCAGTTTGCCAAACATTTATCTGGAGGGGTTACCCTAAAAGCCCATGGCGATGCAGCCGATAATTTTAATGTACTGGTGGGGGTGATTTTTTAAATGATTCTCTTTTGTTAAATGTGTTAGCGAAAATAAACAAAGCATAAAACCATGAGCAAAAATAAATTAACTCCCGGCCAGATAAAACAGGTAAAACAGTTTCAGCGAAACGAAATTACCGAACATCACATCTATTTAAAACTATCAAAAAGAGAAAAAGATAAGAGAAACGCCCAAACGCTTTAGCGTATTGGTGATGACGAGTTGAGGCACTATCATTTTTGGAAAGAGTATAGTGGAGAAGAGATAAAACCCAACCGGTGGAAAATTTTTATGTTTTACTGGGTTTCGCGAATTTTTGGAATAACCTTTGGTATACGATTAATGGAGAAAGGAGAGGAAGGAGCCCAGGAAGAGTATCAAAAAGCCTGTGAATATATACCTGAAGCAAAACAAATTGTTATTGATGAAGATGAACACGAAGAAGAGTTGATTGGTTTACTGAAGGAGAAAAAACTCGACTATGTGGGTTCTATTGTGTTGGGTTTAAACGATGCATTGGTTGAGCTTACCGGAACATTGGCAGGACTAACTTTTGCCTTACAAAATACAAGGCTGATAGCTGTGGCAGGATTAATAACCGGAATTGCAGCGTCATTTTCTATGGCAGCCTCAGAATATTTATCTACCAAATCGGAAGGAGATGGATCCAATGCCTTAGCATCATCTATTTATACCGGGCTGGCTTATATTGGTACGGTGATTATTTTAATTTTACCTTACCTATTGTTTACCAACTATTTTGTTTGTTTGTGGATGACCTTGGCTTTTGCCATATTGGTGATTTTATTTTTTAATTATTATATCGCTATTGCTAAAAAGCTGAATTTTAAGAAACGATTTTGGGAAATGTTTATCATTAGTATGGGGGTAGCTGCCTTTACCTTTGGTATAGGATATTTAATTAGGATGTTTTTAGGGGTGGATGTTTAAAAAAGGTTAGCCAGTAAAGGAAAGAACTCCCATGGCATAGCCTGGGGAAAACCAAACTCAAAGTCTCGGTGTTACACCAAGTAATGTCGTAAGCAAAACAGGCAAAGCGTTCCGTAGATAATAAAAATAAGAATTGTTAAATATTGGAGGATGTTTTTTTTATCTTCAATTGGGATAATAGTATTCCGGTAAATACAATTGCAAGGCCAACAATATCTGTAAATTGGACACTATCACCAAAAGCCACCCACGCCATGAACATGGTTACAGGAGGCCCCAGGTAAAACAAACTGGCTACACGGGTAGCGTCGATGCGTTCGATTAAAAGCCACATTAGGGCATATGCTCCAAGTGAAACACCAAGAATCAACCAAACCATGCAATAGATAAACTCAGGCTCCCATTGGGTGGATAGATTTTCAATGAAAATAGCGGGTAAAGCCAACGCTAAAGTTGTGGCAAGGCTTTGATAAAACAGGGTTAGGTCGAGGGGTAATTTACTGGTTCTTTTTGTTACTTCGATACGTCGTTGTATTAGGCTTGCAGCAGTGATAGCTATAACAGAGCCCAAAGGAATCAGGTAGCCGAAAATGGATGTATAGCTTTCAAAATCCATTCGAAGAGCTACGGTAAAAACAACGCCAAAAAAACCTAATACTACACCCATCCATTGGTATAAATTTGTTTTTTCACCGGCAATCAGACCGGAAAATGCTGCCGTAGCCAGAGGCTGTAACGCCACTACCAAAGCTACAATCCCTGCCGGAACCTGGTAATCCAGTGCCAGCAACACACAAGAAAGCCATACGCCGTGAGCTAAAACACCAATCAGCATATTGGGAGCAGCTACTTTCCAGCCTACCCACTGAAAACGATTTCTTGCCAGAAGGTAGAAAAGTAAAATTAATGTTAATGCCAGGTATCGCCAAAAAAGCAACGTGAAAGGTCCGGTGAAAGGTAGCCCATATTCGGCTGCTATAAATCCCGAATTCCATAACAGAACGAATCCTGCTGCTAAAATAAGTATGATTCTTTTCATTATATTCGATAAATATTTCGGAGATATTATTTTTTCATCTCACCCTATGATTGCTGCCAAATTTATATATATTTTCTCTTTTCATCGAATATATATGATGAAAAGCAAAGGTAAACCACGTTCAAATTTTTCGGTAATTAAATTCATTCTGTGGTTAACAAATAAGAACTGTCTTTAGCTTGATTTTTTTATTATGCCAATATATTTAATTCCAGACTAAGTTGAATTTTGCCTGTAACATTAATTGTTTTGGTTATGATTGTATCCATATATTATACATTTAAGTATTCAATTTTTGAAAAGTTTCGAAAACTTGACAGGGAGATTCAAGCATTAGAAGAGCTTGAAACAGAATAGATTTATAGCATTCAACTGCTGTAGGAGGAAAGGTAAATTTTCTGTGCTTTTAAAGGGAACATCCTAGTTAAGCAACACACTATGCAATGTTGGTGTTTTGTAATTAATTTATTATTTTAGTTAAGGTTTTAACCGGGTCATAACAGAGATCGAAAGCAAGTGGATGACTGAAATGAACAGAATCTACATGAGGCATTGTATTAATATTTTGTTTAACCATAAAACATAGAAAAATGACAGAACCAAACGTTAAAAGTTATCCAGGTATGGCGCAGAGCATAGGGATAACCGTGATTGTAATTATTGGAATGCTTTTATTTACTCCGGTATATTTATTGCTGAATAAGCTTATTGGCAAAGAAGCTTCCATGCTTATTTATTACATTTTATCTGTCGGGGTGCCTTTTTGGATTGTTTTTACCATTAGAAAAAATGAAACGGGTATCGCTTCATTTAACTTGAAGATGAAAGATAAACGTATTATTCCTTTTATCATGGCCGGGGCAATTGCTTTATTTTTTGGCGTTGTTACACCTATTAGTAGTTTAATACCTATGCCCGAAAGTGCTAAGGAAATGTTTTTGAATCTAAGCAGACAGACAGGCATTTTTTCTTTTTTGTTAATGGTTATTGCAGCACCAATTTTAGAAGAGTTAATATTTAGAGGCATCATCTTAGACGGGTTATTAACCAAATATTCTACTGTTAAATCCATTCTTTTATCCAGTTTTCTGTTTGGCTTTGTACACCTTAATCCATGGCAATTTGTAACCGGTTTTATACTGGGCATTTTTATTGGGTGGGTTTATTACCGGACTAAAAGTTTATCATTTCCTATTATAATTCATGCAACGGCTAATTTAACCGGTTTTTTGATGCGGTTGTTTTTAGATATCGATTCAACTGCAGATGAAAGTTTAGTAGAATCGTATGGGGGGATAACCCGGTTGATTTTAGCTATTGTCCTGTCTGTTATTATTCTTTGGATTTGTATCTCTTTTCTAAATAGAATCTTGAATAGGAAGAAAAAGATTGTATCATGATGTAATTTCAGAACTAAAAACTCTTTTTTGATATGTAGTTGTATTTTAATGAAGGAATTTAGTTTTAAATTGTAGAATAAAATAAATAAAAATATAAGCCAAAGCAAAACAAATTTGACACTATTTAAAGAATGTTTTTTTAATTTTAGAAACGATTATTAATCCTAAAAATATTATTATGAAAAACAAAGGTTTATTTATTTTTATGATTTCTCTGGTTATTCTTACTTCTTGCGCAGGAGGAAGAAAAGTAGCTTACAACAATGTGGAAGCTGATTTGCAATACCAGGGTAACGAGGCCCTCGGAATTGCAGTTTATGATCAACGAGAAATGGTGCTGGATGGCTCCAGAAAACCCGACTTTGTGGGCTACACAAGATCAGGAGCCGGAATTGCTTATCCGATGGGAACAAAAAGTGGCGAAAATCTTTCTGATGCTATGAGTAATAGTATTGCCAAAAGTTTTGAAAAAAAGGGATACCAGACAAAGATAGTAAAAACACTGCCTGTTGATGAAAAGACGGAAATTAAAACCAAACTTCAGGCTACAGATGCCGACAAAATTATATTCCTTACGCTCGATAAATATCATACGGACTGTTATGGTGTAACCCGGTTAATGTATAATGTTCAGGCAGAAGTTATGGATGAGAATGGCGATGTGCTTGTGGATAAAAATTTCACCGATGAATATGATGTTGGAGGAAATGTATTCTGGGGCCCCGGAGATTTCAAAACCTATATTCCGGAACACTTTAAGCAGGTTATGGAAACAATCCTCAATGATGAGGAGATAGCATCAGCTTTATAATATTTTATCCATTAAAAAAAGAACTTCTCCAAAGAGCAAGCTAAACAAGTAGTTTATGAAAACAAAACCTTAACCGGTGGTATAACCCGCTGGTTAAGGTTTTTTATTGAAATTATAGTGCAATTGATGGTTCAAAAAGCGGATAATTGCTGAATTCTTTAAAATTTTGCACCATTTTGCTGTTTGCATAAACTGTGTTATTTTTAAAGAATAAATGTATTTGCAGAAGTTACAGTATTGTTTCTGGTATATATTTTTAAAAATATTCGAATTATGGAAAAACAGGATTATCTTCAACGACAAATTGACCAGTTAGGCAAAGTATTGGGCGAGTTGCTGGGTAAGATAACCGGTAGCGGCAAAAATACGGATGCTTCGGAAACCATTGAGGAAGTGAGCCAGGTGCTTAATGAAAATATGAATTTGGATATCGATCAATTAATGGAGATTCCTGAAAATGAGTTTATCGATACCATAAAAGATAATCAATTATTAGATGATGTGAATATAGAAATACTAGCCGATGTTTTGGTGAAGTTGGCGGAGCATCATCCTTCAAATAAAAAGGAATTGCTAAAACGGGCATTGATGATGTATGAGTACCTTGAAAAGTCGAACATGACGTTTTCCTTTACCCGCAACCAGAAAATGGAAAGCGTAAAAGAAGTGTTATCTTTAATGTAAGGAAATGGTTGGTGTTCAAATTAATCTAACCTTAAACCATCAATCTTTTTTGATTCGGATAGAAAGGATATCCCTTGTTGGCCATAAGAACCAATCATTACCGATTGGATTAATAGTTGGTCTGAATATTTTTTGGCTCCCCAGTAAATAATAAAGTTAGCTCCTGCTCCGCCAATATCTTCAACCTCTTCGACTACAAATTCGATGGATTCTAAAGGCGAAAGCAGAATGGTTGAATCCACATATTCGTTTAGTTTTGCACCGTACGAATCATAGTAGGTAGCTTTTAGCAGGTAAGCCGAATCATCCAGGGAGGTGTTTCTAATGCTGATGGTTGTGGTAAGTGAGAATCTTCGGGTACCATCCCGGTGGTATATGTCCGAATAAACGGGCACATAATCGGATTCGTAATATTTTAACTCCGAGCGGTCAATGTCGGAATAGGTATAAATATGGCTGGGATGACTTCTTTTGGCTTCTTTCTCAGATTGATTCTGGTTACAAGCGATAAAAATAAATAGAAAAAATATAGGTATATATTTCATGATTTTGTTTTTTTACAAGATAATAAATTTTGTGATCAAAGAAAATGGAAAAATATTTTTTTAAAACAGCCACTGCTCTTGTTCTTGTATTTTTTCTTTCTGTATCTTTTTTGCTTGTCAAAGAAATTTAACAAAAGAAGAGAAACAAATAGTTAAAGCGTTAAATAACATTGTTACACCATTAAACGGGTTGTCTCCTTTGGATGAGTATCCGGATATTGATGTTTTTAACCGGTTTGGCGATGCATCTGTCATAGGCCTTGGCGAAGCTACGCATGGAACCAAAGAGTTTTTTGAGCTTAAACACCGCCTTATAAAATATTTTGTTGAAAACCACGGTTTTCGGATTTTGGGCTTCGAGGCTGATATGGGCGAAACCATATATATCAATCGGTTTATCACAAAAGGAATAGGAACCATTGATGAGGTGATGAAAAAAATGCACTTCTGGACCTGGAGAACCGAAGAGGTGAAAAATTTAATCTTGTGGATGAAAGAGTATAACAAAGATAAAGATGCAACCCAACGGATTCATTTTATCGGTACAGATTGTCAGTTTGTTACTTACAATAAATAATTGATAGAAGAATATCTTAAAACGTATGATAAGAGCTACCCTGGGTATATCAGTCGAATTTTAGCTGAGGTTACTGAAATTGATAAAAACAAGGAAATCCCTGAAAATATCTCTCTGGATGAAGTTAAGATAAAGTGTGATTCTTTAAAAGATTATTTTAAGCTAAATAAGCAACGATTGATAAATGGTTCGGGCAGGTTTGAGTATGAGCTTATAGCCAGGCTTGCTGAACAAACCAGGCAGGTTATTAATGTTAATTTTGATGATTATTCCAGAGATTACTATATGGCAGAAAATGCCTTGTGGCTTACTTCGTTGTTAGAAGAAAACTACGGAGTTGTATTATGGGCTCACAATGGGCATATAGCAAAAAATTCTGATTATTTGACAAGAGGTTCTCAGGGATATTTTTTATCAAAAAAATTACGAACAAACTATAAAGCTATTGGGTTTTCTTTTAATCATGGCTCATTTCAAGCCGTTAACTATGATTTCGAAAACAATGTTGCTTCTCAGCTGACTAATTTCACCATTCAATCCATGCCATTAAGATCATCGTATAATTATATTTATCGATGGGTCAAACCCGGGAATTTTATATTAATCCATGCAGATATTCCTGAAAACAGTTCCCTTTATCAATGGTATAATAGCAAGAAACCTTTTTTATTGATTGGTGCTCTTTATTTATCAAAACAGAGGGATCAATTTTATTACGAACATAATAATATGGAATCTTTTGATGCGATAATTCATATCAGAGAAACCAATAATGCGGAACAATATTTATTTAAATAAACAAAATAATTCGCAATGACCAGTGAGGATGCGTTTGAAAAAAAACAACCAATTATACAGATAGTAATCAACAAGAATAATACGCAAGGGTTTAATCAATCCCGGTTTAGCGGAGAAGAGATTAGATGAAAATACGTAGCATGAAATTTCTGTTACTGGTTGCAATTACAATTGGAATGTTTGGTTGTAATCAACCGGTAAATAAAAAAGAGTACTTAACCAAAGTATATCATATACTGAACAAGGTACACAGTGCATCGTATACTTTACAAAAGGAGTCGTGGGCTCCCTTCGATACCATTCCTTCGTTTGTGTATAATTTGTATGCAATAGAAATAGACAACCCTTCTGATACTACGATTGGAGCTTGTTATGTTTCTTTTACAGAAGATAAATCAAAAGTAAAAAGTATTTATGATGGTCAGATGTCTGCAACCTTTTTTCATGAACACCAGGGCGTGATTATCGACAGTTTTAAAATTGACCGGAGGTTGGAATTCAGGCCGCTTTCAGCACCCTTTTTTAATTATACCCGAAGTATTATTCATTATATCCTTAACACCGGAGATAGTATAAGTCTTAGCTTTGAGCATACGGATAGCGCTTACTATTACCGGTTAAATATTTTTGAAGACCGGCAGGTTGAATTTTTTGGTAGCGCTTACCATATGCCGAAAAACCCTTACAACATGGGAGAAACAACCTCCCAATATGAATTGTGGATAGATAAAAAAACAACCTTCCTTACCGGGTACGGCGAAAAATGTTGCATGATATTTCGGTATCTTCGGTTAGCGAGATAGAAATAAACACCCACAGCCTTGAAGATTTCAATGCCGGCGATTATCTTCCCGATGATTATGAATACAGGGAGTGGGGTGTGGATACCAAAAAAGCAAAACAGGAGCCGATTAAAGAAGAAGTTGCGCCGGATTGGACGCTCCGGTCGACTGATAATACCGATATTTCATTGAATGAATTAGATAGTAAGCTTATTTTGCTGCAATTTACCAGTGTAAGTTGTGGTCCTTGCAGGGTTTCGGTTCCGTTTTTAAACGGTCTTTTGGCTGAATACCCCAACGAACAAGTAGCCATTATTGCCATTGAGTGCACAGCAAAAAGTGTAAGGGCCATAAAGCACTACCGTGAGGTAAACGAGATTAAATATCCACTGTTGAAATCAAACGATGAGGTAAAAGAAAATTACCAGGTATCCTCGTTCCCTGTGTTTTATCTTATGGATGAAAACCGGGAGGTTGTTCATGTAAGTAAAGGCTATGCCGATATGCCGAAGGAACAACGGATGAGAAACTGAAAAAGATAATTCATCAACACATTTAAGCTATGGAGAAAATCAATGTACCCGAGAAACTGGATTTGTTTGATGATTACTGGAATCCGCGTATTGTAGCAGAGCTGAATGGGCAGTATGTTAAGCTGGCTAAATTTAAGGGAACCTTTGTATGGCATACGCATGACAACGAAGATGAAATGTTTTATGTTATTAGAGGTGTATTAACGATTGAATTCCGTGATAAAACAATTCAACTTAAAGAAAAAGAGTTTATGGTGGTACCCCGTAGGGTAGAACACCGGCCATCAGCTCAAAAAGAAGTCCATGTGTTGCTTTTCGAACCTAAACATACCTTGAATACCGGAAATATCAACAATGAGCTTACCCGGGATAATTTAGAAAAAATATAATAGTATAAATGGAAACCCGATTTCCTACCAGTGGTAAGGATAACCGATAAAACTAAATTAATTTTATAGTTAAAGCACCGGCTTTTTACATTTCTTTTTAATTTCCTTGAGGTACATCTCCCGAATCATTTTAAACCGCTCGAAACCGGGCTTGCAGTCGTAAAGCCGAACTACATCCACAATTCCTTTTTTGCGGAATAAAACTCCCTGGGCAGCGTCAAAATTGTTGTCGCGCAGGTTATTTTTTATATCATGTGTAAATTCTTTAAAGGTTTGCCACGGAATTTGTACGGGAAGTTCCAGGTAAGATTTTATTTCATTCAGATCGACATAAATATCTTTTTCTACTTCCTCCACATAAAAATTTTTATAGATAACGATTATGGCCTTTTCGTCAATTTCTTTTTTCTTATGATATTTTACCTGATGTTCTTTCAATAGCAATTGAAGCTCGGGAATGAATTGAAAATGCTTAAGATACTTGATCCGTATGCATGGATAGGTCCTGCTTTTAAAGTAAATATTTCCATAGGACATGTCAAAATCATGCGTAAATTCCTTTTTTACTTTCGTTGTAATACGGGCAATTTCTTCTGTATCATACTCTCTGTCAACAATTATAAACAGGGACCGTGGACAGGGATTCTCCGGCAGGTTTTCTCCATAGTAACCCGGATAGGGATATAAGCTTTCGAGTACGAGCGTTCCCGGAATAATATTATTTTCGACCGTGGTGAGGGTAACTTCTTTCTTGATATACCCTATTGTTTCGATGTATCGGGTGATATTATTCATAATCTTAAGTTTTAATAAGGATAAGATCAATTTATAAAATAAAAAAGGGGAAGTCAAATATTCAAGCCGTTATTTGTTTCACAGTAACCTGATCATCAGTGAAAAGAGAAAGAAGTGCCCGACGAATATGGGAGGAATGAATAGCGTTTTGAGCTGAAATATCCCGCTAATTTTGTATTTTTACCTAACGTAAACTGAAAAAAGATGATGCATTGGGATAAATTACTTTCTGCCAAAAGGTTTGGGCTCGAGGACCGGGAATTTAAAAATACGGATGAGATACGTTCTCAATTTCAACGCGATTACGACCGGATTATTTTTTCTTCGCCTTTCCGTCGATTACAAAACAAAACGCAGGTTTTTCCGCTACCTGGGAGTGTTTTTGTGCACAACCGGTTAACTCACAGCCTGGAGGTTGCCAGCGTAGGGCGATCGCTGGCCAATAAAGTGGCACAGGAGCTGAAAAAACGTAAGGATATTCAGAACAAAGAGATTTTAAACGAGCTGGGCTCTATTGTTTCAGCGGCATGCCTGGCGCACGATATAGGAAATCCTCCTTTTGGGCATGCAGGCGAAGAAGCTATCTCCAACTATTTTACCGATGGCAATGTGAGAAAAATCCAACAAGCTGTAACCTCCGAAGAGTGGAACGATTTAACGCACTTTGAGGGGAATGCCAATGCTTTACGTCTTTTAACACATCAATATTCGGGACGCAGGAAAGGCGGCTTTGCGCTTACTTATTCTACACTGGCCGCATTAATTAAATATCCTTATGGCACCGATGCAGGCAAGAAAAAATATGGTTATTTTCAATCTGAAAAAGAAACATTTTTAAAAATTGCTCGGGAATTAGCATTGAAAGAGGTAAACGACTCACCGTTAACATTTGCCCGTCATCCTTTGGTATTTCTGGTCGAAGCAGCTGATGATATTTGCTACGAAATAATGGATATTGAAGATGCCCATAAGTTGAAAATTATCGATACCTCAAAAACATTTGATCTTTTGCAAGGGTTTTTTGATTCGGATGAGGATAATGACTTTTATAGCCAAAAAGCAGAGGTCTTTAAAGAAGTAACTGATGTTAATGAACAAGTTGCTTATCTGAGGGCTTCGGTAATTAACCGCTTAATCAACGAAACAGCCCGGGTTTTTGTCCTGCATCATGATGAGATTATGGAAGGCGAGTTTACGCATAGCCTTATTAAAGGGCTGGAAGGGAAAACCAAAAAGGCTTTTGATGTTTGTAAAAATCTGGCGATAAAAGAAATTTATAAACATCGCTCGGTGGTAAAAGTTGAGCTTACAGGGTTTAATGTACTTGGTACTTTACTCGATGAGTTTATGACAGCTATTTTACATCCGGAAAGCGATTATTCAGAAAAAATTTTATCGCTTATTCCTGCTCAATTTTCTGTCGAAGGGTATAATTTTTATCAAAAAGCAATGTCCGTCGTAGATTTTGTTTCTGGCATGACCGATCTGTATGCCGTGGATTTATACAAAGATATTAAAGGAATTAACCTGTAAATGCTGTGATTATGAGTACTTCAGGAATAACCCAAAAGGTTGGACAGATACCCGGTAGTTTAGTTTATACCGGAGAAAAAGAAGCTTCGCAAAAAGCGATTCGCCTTATTCAATATAACGAAAAGGAAGTGTTGATTAATCAGGAATTGTCACCCGAGGAGATTTTTAACGAGGTAAAAGAGGATGCGGTAAACTGGATTCATTTTTTTACGCTCAACCAGGTTGAATCCATAGAAAAAACAGGCCGTTTTTTTGATATCCATAACTTGTTTCTTGAAGATGTGCTAAATGTCGATCATCTTCCGAAGGTTGAATTTTCGGAAAAGCATGTTTTTTTTATGCTTAAGATTCTTGTGGTCAACTCCGAAAACCAACTGGAAGCAGAGCATGCCAGTTTTATCCTGGGCGATCATTATCTAATTAGTTTTAAAGAACAGCGGGCAGAACTTTTAAAACCGGTAACCGAACGGATTTTAAAAAACATTGGAAAAATACGAAAAAAAGGAGCCGATTATTTGTTTTACTTGTTGGCTGATACTATTGTAGACAATTACCTGGTGATGGTGGAGAAGTTTAACCAAAGAATTGAGGAGCTTGAAGATTTATTAATTGATAATCCTGTAAAGAATCGAATTGGAGAAATACACAATTTGAAAAATAATCTGTTAACGGCACGAAAATATATTATCCATTTGCGTGAAGCAATAATTAGTTTATTGAATGAAGAACCAGAACAAGTAAGAGACGATAACTACAAGTACCTGCAAGATTTGCTGGATCATATTAAATTTGTAGATGAATCGATTGAAACTTTTCGTGAAGATCAAAAATCGCTGATGGAGTTAAACAACTCTAACATGAATAATAACCTGAACCAGGTGATGAAAACCCTTACCATTATTGCTACTATTTTTATCCCGCTAACCTTTGTAGCCGGAATTTACGGGATGAACTTTGAACATATGCCCGAACTGGGCTGGAAATATGGGTATGCCGGGGTTTGGGGGATCATGATTATCCTTTCCGCGTTAATGATCTGGTATATGAAACATAAACGGTGGTTTTAGAATATTTTTTAATAGTTGTGTTGTTAATTCAGCTTTACTTGCCTCTTACAATGGTTTTAGAAATTTGACTTTCCCCAGCAACAATCCTGATATGATATATCCCTAACTGTTCTCCAATATCATCATTTTTAATGATTTCATTATAATACCCTGCTTTTTGGGATTTCTTATGTATTGTATGTACTATTTTCCCTGAGTTGTCGTAAATTTCTATGGTAATATCTGAATTTTCAGCTAACTGATAATCAATTTTAAACTCGTTATTAAACGGGTTGGGATAAATTTTGGCTTGAATCATTTCATCCCATAAGGGGTCATTATTTTCTTCTGTTTTACGCTCTTTCGTTTTTGAATAATAAGCGGTTTTTATCACTCTTTCACCTGAGGGAGAGTGTGTTTTAATGATGGTTAACAATGGATAGCGAATATTTTTTGCGTACCATTTATACGAAACCGTTCCACAATTACATGAGCTATTGTTGTAACATTGTTCTTTGTAAGTTTTTATCCGAACAACATTATGATAGGTTTTATTGGGCAAGATTAATGTTCCGTATGCATCTGCTTCGAGGGTATAACTTCCGGTAAATGTTGCCGTGTAATTATTGTTTCCTTCAATTGTTCCGGAAAAATCACCTGAATAGATATCTCCATACCCAAAAGGGAAAATCATTTTTACGAATGGTTTATCGTACCGGGTAATGGTATTGTTTTTCGAAACAGTTCCATATTGCTCAATCATATGGGATGATGTTCTGAAATAAAACTGGGTTTCAAACTCTTCCAATACAGCATCTGCCTCAGGGATATCTATATTATGGGCTGTTTTTTCCGATGGGTACATATAGCTGGTAAGTTGCGATTTTGTTTCAAGCATAGAGAAATCCCAAACCCGGGCAGAACCTGAAGGGCCCTCATCGGTAGTGTTACAGATATTAAAAAAATGTTCATCGTCCGAACGCATAACATGTGTTTGATTTTGGAGGACAAACTGGCCTTTAACGGTAAAAAAGCCAAAAAAAAGGATTAAAAACACGTATAGCTTTTTCATATCTAATGATTTTAAATGAAATAATATTATTTTGATTGATTCAAGGTACAAATTTTTATTGTAAAGTTATAGTTTGCGAATTAATAATAAGCTTCTATCATCATCAAATGCCTTAATATGGAAATCGGACACTAATTTTTTTTCAATATCAGAGACATCTAAATTTTTATTGTTTCCCAAAGCCCGAAATACGGATTCAATACCCTCTGTCGATAGCATCTCATGGGTTTTGCTATTATTGACTTCAGTATAGCCATCAGAGTAAAAAAGGAGTTTGTCATTGGGGTTCATTTCTAATTCGAGTTGCTGATAGGAAGAATCTTTGGATATCCCAAGAAGCATTCCTGTAATATTAAGAGGTTGTATAATATCATCTTCAGATATATAAAGTAAGGGTTTCATAGCTCCTGCAGTGGCAATATGAAGCGGACCGTTTGGATGAATAATGATTACAGATAAAGTGGTAAAAACGTCTGCAACTTGTAAATCGAGCACTATCTGTCGGTTTAAATGTTCAATTAAACCAGAAGCGGTGAGTTGGCTGGTGGGTGTGTTATTTAATAAAAAATGAATAGTACTGCGGATATAAGCCAGGTACGCGTTTACAAAAAACCATGCGCTCCATTTTTTTCCCATTACATCACCCAGGATAATAATTTTCGCATCTTTATTAGGGGTTGAAAATATTTCGTAAAAATCACCTCCCGGAATATGTTTGTATGGTTCGTGAATTACCGCAATATGATACTTTTTAAATGTAACGTCTGTTTTTGGGTTTAACCTTACCGGAGAGTTTTCTGCGGCAAGTTTTATAGCATTAATATATTTCGTTTTTATCTCAATTTCTCGTGAAATAAGGGCATTAATTTGGTGGTAAATCAAATCTTCAGGCAATGTTTTTAATATGAAACTTCCAATCCCCTGATCTATTTGCTTTTGAATGCCATCGGTATGCTTTGCTAATAAAATAATAGGAAATTCCTGGTTCGAAGCTAGTTTAATTTTATTTACATCGAATGCATTTAAGGCATCATCATCAATTAAAACCATCCAAATGTTTAAAGGCTCAATATTGTTTAAAAGCTCTTTTCCCGAATAAAATGTTTTAACATCAGAGTATATATGATCAGCATCTAAGTTAAAAGTAGCATCTTTACGGGAACAATAAATGGTGATACCTTCGCTTAAATTGATGTTATGTTCCATATTACTCTTAAGCATTTCTTTGCGTAAAAAAAGTTTCTTAATATGGCTTTTGAGCTTAATGGCCAGTATTTTTTTATCAAAAGGTTTGGTGATAAAATCATCGGCACCGGCATTTAAATTTTTTACCCAAGTACTATGCTCATTAGAGCCAGATAAAAAGATGAAAGGAATATTTTTATATTCGGGCATTGCTTTAATGTGCATAATTAGCTCATTCCCTTCCATTACCGGCATGTATAAATCCGAAAGGATTAAGTCGAATATTTGTTTCTGTGCAAACTCTAAGGCTTCTTGTCCATTTTTTGCTTTGGTTACCTTATATCCGAGCATTTTGGCAATATGCTCAACCGAGTCTCTTACAAATCCATCATCATCAACAATTAATATATGGGGTTGGCGGTGCATCGAGCTAAAAATTTTAATACAATTTAGCTAATAAATGTGGGCAAGTCAAATAAAACCTGGCTGTTTTTGATTCCGCTCGAAAACTTACATTATCTGTTAATCAAAAGTTAAATGCTGATAACTGGATAAATCTTTTGCCCTGTCTCTATATTTCTTCGATAACTTTGGATTTTTATTTTTATAAATCCTTGACAAACCGTAGTAAGCATATGATAAGCGCCCATTAGCAAAGGGTACATATTTTCTAGAAAGCGTTATTGCATTCCAATAATATTGTTCAGCTTTTGTTTCATTATTATATTTTTTTTCCTGAAGGATTCCTTGATAAATCTGTACCATCATTTGGAAAAAATCATTCGAATAAGGATTGTTTTTCAACGCATCTACAAGCTGTTCCGCTCTATGATACCGTTCGAGCAGTAACAGGTTGGTTATCCGGTATGAAAGATATAAAGGGTTCTTGGGGTATTCTTTATGCAATTCTCTTGTATAGCGAATACTTTTTTTATAATCAGCCTCGAAGTTAAGGCTAATATATACCAGAAAGGATAATGCTTCAGCATCTAAAAATATTCCATGTTTCCAGGTATATTCCAATTGTCTTAATCCAAATTCAATATCCCCTTTAGGGAAAAAGTAGGCTACTGGTTTGTACACCGGATGTTTCTCCGGATAGGCTTCGATGTAATAATTGTATAATCCGGTAGAAAAATTAAAGTCAGCAAATTCTTCGGTTAAATCAAACCCTTTTCGGGTGAGCTGGTAAGTTCTACGCACATAAGGTATAACTTTTGACGACTGTTGGTTATCGGCATAATATTGCATCAATAAAAGATGCGACATCAGGTTGATAAATACGGCCTCGGTATTTTGTTCGTTTTGCTCAAGTAGTTTATCTGACTTTTCGATCGACCGGGTGATCTGATCCACATATAGGGTGTGCTGGCCACTTTTGGGGGTAACCGGAAAATATTCCCAATAAATTTTTATTGCGTAAAACAAGTGGGGTAATGGATGATTGGGATATTGTTTTTGTATTTTTTGGTAATATGTATCAAATGTCGCAAACTGGAAATTATAAATCTGGTTTAATTGTTGTTCAATTTCCTCAACCGCTTTGTGGTTTGATAAAATATATGGTTGGGAATGAACCTGAAATGAAATAAGCAATAGGATAAATGATAAAAATATTCTCATTTAAAGTTGAGTGGTTGATTAGAAGCTCAAAATTAGAATTTCTTTTTAAGGAATAAAAAAGCTGTCGCAAAAAGGTTTGTTTTTTTGATCCGCTGCAAGTTTTAATCTCTATTCCTTTGGCTTCTTTTAATTCGATGTAAGGGCCCGTTTTCAATTAGATTAATTTTTGTTTGGCTCAAAAAATGTTTTGGTTTAGTGGATTTGCATAGGTACTTCCATCAATAGCAGGCGGGAATTTTTGTGAACTGTTATATTGAACTTTTTTACCTCGGAGATTCCTATCCCGTCGCGTGCATATAATAAATTGTTTTCAATGGAGGCTTCTCCTTTAATCACAAAAATATAAACGCCATGGTTTTTCCCTTTCAGGGAGTACATTCCTTCCCATCCTGATTTTAAACTTCCTAAATGGAACCAGGCATCCTGGTGAATCCATACCCCCTGGTCCCTTTTATCGGGCGACAGGATTTGATAGAGCTCATTTTCCTTCTCCAGGCCCTGAAGATTTATCTGGCCATATCGTGGTTCAACATTCTTTTTATTGGGAAATAACCAGATCTGAAGCAATTGCACTTCTTTATTGTTACTGGCATTAAACTCACTATGCTCTATACCTGATCCTGCACTCATCATCTGCAGGTCACCGCTTTTAATAATCCCCTCGTTTCCCATGCTGTCTTTATGTTTCAGGTCCCCAACCAACGGGAGGGTAATAATTTCCATGTTGTCGTGTGGATGGGTACCAAACCCTTCGCCGGCAGCAATAGTATCGTCGTTTAACACTCGTAATGCACCAAAATGAATTCTTTGGGGATCGTAATAGCTGGCAAAGCTAAACGTATGATATGTTTTTAGCCAGCCATGATGTGCATGTCCCCGGGTTTCGGCTTTATGGATGATGGTTTTCATAACTTTACTTTTTATATTATGCTGTAATCAACGATAAGAAAAACAAAAAAAAGGTTATTCTTTGATCATGGTAAGTAACATTTTAAATTTGGCTGTTGCCTTTACGGCATGTGGAATATTTGCCGGCATAATGATTGACTTTCCTTGGGCCATCTCATAAGGTTGTTTGTTAATGGTAATCTGTGCGGCTCCCTCTAAAACCTGAATCAGAGCATTTTAGGGTGTTGAATGTTCGCTTAACTCCTGTCCCTCATCAAATGCAAAGAGAGTAACATTTCCTACCGGTTTCTGAATAATCTTCTTGCTGACGATTCCGTCGCTTGAGAAGTTAACCTTTTCGGCAAAATCAAATACTTCTGAATGGATAATTTTATCGTTCATCATCTGTTCTTTTTTATTATCAAACAATGAATGCGATGAATTGTTTGTTTTTATAAACTGATATTTATAAAGGGTAGCGAAATAGCAGTAGTTTATTTTTAATTATAAAATATTTTTCGTATGATAAGGTTTCACAGATCAGAAAAAGTGGAAAGGTTTTATGAAGCGAAGATTGATTTGTTTATTATTAATGTTGAATATGTTAAATAGTTGGGCAGAGAAACCTATGAAGGAAATTTATCATTATAAAATTCTAAAAGCAGGAGAGATACAACCGCGTGGATGGATCAGGGAACAGTTACACCGGGATCTTACGGAAGGTTATATCGGATCATTCGACAAGGTTCATCCTACCGTTACTCACAATTTATTTGTGAAGCAAAACCGACGGAGTGAAAAGCAATATAAGATCGTAAAGGAGTGGTGGAGTGGCGAACATGAGGGCTACTGGAAAGATGCGGTAGTTAGAATGGCTTTTTTAACCCATAATGAAGAATATATAAAACAAGCAACAGAATGGATAGATGATATTATTGAAAATACGGGCGAAGAAGGGTACATTGGAATATATGAAGATTGCAAAGAGCCTACCTGCCGATTTAACCACGAAAAAGGAAACGGAGAGCTATGGGCTACCAGCAGAATTCTAATGGCCATGCTGGCCTATTATGAATATACCGGTGATGAAAAAGTGTTGTCTGCTGCAGAGCAAGCATCAAAGCTTATTATTTCAGAATACCGGGATCGAAATTATTTTTCCAAAACCTGGAATGGTTGTATCGTATTACCCAAGATCAAATTTACCTGGATGCTGCCGTTAAATTATATCGTGATTTTAGTCAGGGAAAAGTTCGCGATGATGATTTAAAGCTGTCGCTATTGCTGGATACCACAAGGTATTTCAGAAAATACGGAGCTCACGTAGCTGAAGGGATCTTTGTCCCTCATTTTGTGGCCGCCATTGCCATTGATGGGAAATCAGAATATAAACAGGCATCTGAGATGAGTGTTAAAAAATTAAGTTATCATATAACTCCCGGTGGCGCGATGCGTTGTGACGAATGGGTGAAAGGACGTAGAGGAACCGCTGATGAACGTTACGAATATTGCCGTATTGCCGAGATGATTAGCCCCTTGAATAAGATGATTGCTTTTACTGGCGATTTTCAGCTGGCTGATCAGGTGGAAACGATGGCCTTTAATGCCGGACAAGGTGCGCGACTCCCTGTTCTTAAAGGATTATCATATCTTACTTCAGATAACCGAATTAAAATTAACCATAATGAAATAGGACACCGGGAATCGTACGATGCCTCTCACCGTGCAGCTTCGTGCTGTGTGCTTAACGGAGGCCGGTTAATGCCTTATTATGTTGAAGGGATGTGGATGAAGGATGTTAAAAATGAAGGATTGGTTGCAACATTATATGGGCCATGCGAAGTAAAAACCACCCTAAACGATGTTGAGGTAAATGTGGAAGAGCAAACCAACTATCCATTTTTAGACAAAGTGGAGTTTATGATTAACCCGGAAAGGCCAATAGAATTTTTGCTCGTTCTGCGAAAACCTCATGGCTGCTCCGATATTGATATTTTAAAAATTGATGGAGTAAATATCCGTGAAGAACATGACAAAATAATAATATCGAAACATTGGGAAAAAAATGATAAATTTATAATGAAATTTAATTTTGAAGTTAAAAAAGTTGCCCAGCCTTCCTCGAAAACCGTGAGAAGAGAAGGTTATTTTATCAAACGAGGGCCGTTGGTTTTTGCTTTACCTTTTGAACATCGAATGGAAACAATAAAAGAATATCATAACAGTGGATTTTACAGATATAAGTTGAAAGTTAAAGATAAAGAGGGCTGGAATTATAAAATGCCAACTGATGCGAATTTTAAATTTGAGTCAAATGTTGGAAATAAAAAGCTTTTACATCCTTGGGATAAGCCTTTGGTTAGGCTTAAAGGAAACCTGATCAATAAACAAGGAGAAAAAGTATTGGTTGAGTTGGTTCCGGAAGGGAATACGATTTTTCGTAGAGTAACGTTTTCAACGTATACAAATAAAAATGTATGAACCATTAATAAAAAACAAGTATGGATAAAAAAGATGTAAGTATTGTTATTTGCGCCTATAACGAAGAACCAACCATAAAAAATGTTATAGAATCCTGCCATCGGTTTAATCCGGAAAGTGAAATTGTTTTGGTAGATGATGGCTCAGAAGATGCTACACAACAAATAGTAAAAGACTTACAAAAAGACATCCCGATAAGTTATATCAGGATGGATAAAAATAAAGGAAAAAGCTTTGCAATGGTTATAGGTGTTGAAAATGCATCTCGTGATATTATTTTATTCTTCGATGCCGATATTACCAATATTAAAAAGGAGCATTTTGACCATCTGCTCAACCCTATATTTAATGCAGAAGCTGACATGGTACTGGGACAACCATCCGAAACATTGATTGATTACCGCATTAATCCGTTTAAAGGACTTACCGGCGAAAGAGCCATGCTTAAAAAAGATATTAAATCAATTTTAGAGGATATCAGGGATATCCGTTTTGGTGTGGAAACATATATTAATTTATACTTTCAAGCACACGGAAAAAAATTAAAGTATAGTGTTTTAGAAGGATTAACCCATCCTACAAAATATGAAAAGACTACTCCAATGAAAGCTACTATGGAGTTTATCAGTGAAGGACAGGAAATAGCATCTACCCTGTTAAAAAACTACGATTTAATTACGAAACGGATTGAGTCGTCGTTTAACTCACAAAATGAAAAGGTGAAAGATAAAATCAAACAGCTGCATGCCGAATTAAATGAAAATATCCAATCATTATTAAAAAACGGGAAAAAAGAAAAATAGTTCTCCCGATAAAAAAGAAGGATGAAGAAACGAAAGCTAATACAATCGGGAGTATTTTTTGTTATTGGAGTTACCTTGTTTTGGTATGTTTATAAAGATATAGATGTAAGTAAAATAAAGTCGGAACTGGGAAATTTATTGTATGGTTGGATATTCCTTTCGTTAGTTCTTAATTTGTTAAGCCAGTTTACCCGAGCCTTACGATGGAAAAAACTCATTGTTTCTATGGATTATCATCCAGGGAATTTAAATTTATTTTTATCGGTACTGGTATTGGCTTTTACCAACCTTGTTATTCCGCGAGGAGGAGAAATTGCCCGGTGTGGTGTAATTACTAAGTATGACAAAGTCCCTTTCACTAAATTGGTTGGAACCGTATTTATGGAGCGCATAACAGATTTGGCTGCTTTAATTTTTTTATTTCTTGTTTTAATCGCCTGGCAATTTCCGGTTTTAAAGGAACTATTCCAATCAGCAAATATCAACATAACGTATTCTAATTATCAATCGAAAATTATCCTATATTCTTCGGTAATTTTGTTTGTTTTCTTGTTTGTTTTTGTGTTGTATAAACTCAATGTTTTTAAGAAGTTCAGGCAAAAAATTCATAAAATAAAAATAGATTTTATGGAGGGATTTAAAACGATTGCTTCGATCAAAGGAAAAGGAGTATATATTTTTCAGACTTTTCTTATTTATTTTTTCTGGTTGATGATGCTTTACGTAATGTTTTTTGCTTATGAACCTACACAGGAACTTACGCTGGGTAACGCCGCCTTTGTTTTTGCTGTTTCTACCTTTGCATTTATTTTACCTATTCAGGCAGGGATTGGTGCATGGCATTATGTAGTGATTCAATGTTTATTATTATTTGGAATCAGCAGCCAGGACGGAATGGTTTTTGCGCTTCTAGCACATACTTTTACCAACCTGGTATATCTTTTATTTGGAGCTATAGCTTTGATTATTTTGCCACTGGTGAATAAAAATTAACCATCATTTTCGTTTGCGATTTTTCCGTTTTTTGTTAGTAGAATGGCGATAGGACGGGTTGCAGGAACTTCCGACAAAATAATAATTAGCATCACCGTTACCGGAACACTCAAAAACATCCCGATAATGCCCCATATTGCTCCCCAAAAGGCTAAACCGAAAATAATAATTAATGGGCTGATATTAAGCGAGTCCCCAGTAAGTTTTGGGTCAATATAGTTGCCAACAATTAGTTGGATAGCCCCAACAATAATTAATACCCAAATACCGGGCATCACCTCACCAAACTGCAACATGGCAAAAAAGGCGGGAAAAGTTGTTGCTACTAAAGAGCCTACCGTAGGAATATAATTGAGAATAAAAATCAGGAATGCCCAAAATATGGGTGCATCCACATTTAAAAACAACAGGGCAAAATAGCTTAGAAAACCGGTAAGTAAGCTTACAAGTGTTTTTATCGAGATATAGCTTCCGATCGATTTATTGATTTTGGAAAGAATGTCAATTACATCATCCTGCTCATCTTTTTCGGCATAGATCGCATTAATTTTTTTCGTAAAGAAAGGTTCTTCGAGCAGTAAAAACAAGGTATAAATAATAATCAGAGAAGCATCACCAAACAAGTCAGTTATAGAGTTAAATACTCCCGAAAGTAGTTTAGAGTACTCGTATTCGCCCAAAAAATCTTTAATAGAATTAACAATATCAATATTAAACGTTTGATTGATTGAGGCGGTAATATCGGTTATATTTTTTTGGTAAGCTGGAAGCTCTTTTGAAAGCTGTTGGATGTTCATTGCTAATATTTTACCAACACCACCCAGTATCGCAAATATGATCGCAAAAGCTATGGTGTTAAGGATAATATTGGGAACTTTATCAATATATTTTATTTTTTTCAGCAGGCCGCGAATCTCTTTTATCAGAAACCAAAAAATTAAGGCAATAAAAAAAGGCAGGATCAGATTTTTGCCGTAAATAAATATCAAAACAACACCAAAAGAGATAAGCAGGCTATTGGTAATTCTTGATGCTTTCATGACAAATAATTTTAATGATAAGGTAAAATTACTATTTTTAATTGATTTGGTATGGATGAAGATACATTATTTTAATAAAAAAACGTGCCACGACAAAGTTGTGGCACGTTCATTATAAGAGGGTTAAAAATTTATTTTGTGATGTATTTGATTTCTTTAAACAGATCCTTATGAGTTTTGATTTTCTGATCGTTTCCGTAAACACAAATAATATTCTGATCCATAATCTCTTGAATCATCTGTTCGTAAGAACGGATATCTTCGGCTGTGGTTGTAAGAATAGCATTTCGTTCTTCTTCCATAGCAGCCTTTGTTTTCTTCATAAAGTAATTGTTTATGGCAATGGATCCTCGTTGGGAAGCGGTTGTTGGCATATCGATATTTGAAATTGTTCCAATAATAAATCGAGTCATTTCATTTTCATCCGCCTCGAAATTTTTAACGAATTCTGGTGCTACATCGTAATTTTCAAGTGTTTCTTTTAAGTTCGGGTCGCGATATGATGCAAAATAAGCACTACCTGTGGGAGAGAATGAAGCCCATCCACCGTAGGCACCGCCCATTACTCTAATTTTGTTTTGCAAATAATCACGCGACATTACCTGATTCAATACACGCATTTTTCCATCCCATTCATAACCAAGTTTTTTATAATCGTATCCTTTAACCACATACTGAACCATTGATGCAGACATTAAACCTTCATTTTTAACATTTAAGTCAAAAGCCCATTCGTTCATCTGTAACTCTTCAGCAGGCAATAAAGAAGCGAATTTTTCAAGCGCTGTTTTATAGGTTGCATAATTGTCATCCGAACAGGTAATTCCTGCAATTACATTATTTTTGTTGAAAAGCAGTTTTGTTGTTTCTTGGAGTTTCGCTACCACTTCCTCTTGTTTTGCATCAAAATTTTGGGTTAACTCTGTAATAAAATCATAATAAGATAATCCATTGGTTAATTCATTATACATCCCTTGATTGCTGTAATATGAGCTTAACCTGGTGGTTGCAATTCCTACACCGTTATTTTTAACACTTGCTTCTATCTGCGACTGATGACGAGTTATTACTTCTTTTAACCGATCAATATCATCTAGTTTGGTGTGATTTAAGATTTCTTCTGTTAATTCAAATAATTTATCTGTCTTATCCACGGTTGCTTTAGCATATATCATAAATTTAGGTAAAAGCTTATCATCCGAATAGTTTTCCTGATATGATGTAAGGAAGGTATAGAATCCTCCGGTATGAATATTTAACGCATTATCGAGTTCACCATAAGAATAGTTTTCTGTATTCAGAGATCCAAGAAGTTTCGCTAAAAGATTCGCATAAGGAATAAGTTCTTTCGGCAGTGTATACATATCAAAATACAGGTTTGCATAAACGATATTGCTAGTAAAATCTTCGTAGTGTAATACCGGAATATCATTTACCGATTTTTCGTTTACCTCATACCACTGTACTTCTTTACTGATATCTTCAAGCGATAACATCGGAACGGTAGCAATAGCTTCAGGAGTGTCTTCCCGTTGCTGATGTTCTTTTAGTTCTTTGGTTTCCTGAACCAGCTGCTCAAGTTCTTCCTTGCTAAGGCTTGCTTTGTACTCAGCAAGTTCTTTTCGGGTTTGTTCAGCGATTTCTTTTTCCAGGCCTGGCTGAGGTTTTAATACCATGAGCAATGCATGAGGATTGTCGATAAAATATTCCTGTACAATATTTTCTAACATTCCATTCTTAATACCTTCTTTAACGTTGGCCAATGGTTTTTCGTACTCTAGTCCCATGAAAGGATTATCGGCGAACAAAACGCCGTTTTTGATAGAGAAAAGATACATTAATCCTTTGTGAGGAGTATTTCCTTCGCGTAAACGAAATTCCATTCGATTAACAATGCCATCGATGGTTTCTTTATCAAACCCTTCTTCCCTTACTTTTTTCAATGTGTTAAAAACGATTTCATCAAACTTTTCTTTGTCTTCTGGATTGGCATTTTGAACGGTTATTTGGAAAACATTTTGTTTTCCGTTGCTGGACCATGCACTAATATCTTTTCCTATCCCAGCTTCTTGGATGGCCAGGCGCAATGGAGCTGACTCATGATTAACAAGCGCTTCGCTTAAAATGTCAAGCGCCATGGTAAGTTCCTGATCGGTATTTAATCCGGCAACAAAACTATAGCTTAAAAATGTTTTATCTTTTGTTTCACTACCTTCAGGTGCACTATAATAATTTTCTGCTACTTTTCTTTCAGTAAATGGTTTCTGAATAGGGATTTCTATCTTTTCCTCTGATTTTTCATAGTTAGAGAAATATTCTGTATCTAGAAATGCTAACTCTTTATCTAAATCTGCATCTCCATACAATAGCACAAAGCTATTGGAAGGGTGGTAATATTTTTTATGGAAATTTTTGAAATATTCATAAGTAAGTTTTGGAATTGCAGTTGGATAACCTCCTGATGAAACGCCATAAGTATTGTCAGGAAAAAGAATCTTATTAATCTGGTAACCTAGCTCACGTCGAGGGCTTGAGAAAGCACCTTTCATTTCGTTGTAAACAACGCCTTTGTATACAATATTTTCATCGATATCATTCAATTCGTAATGCCAACCTTCTTGTTTAAAAATCTTAGGGTCCTTGTGAAGTAATGGATTAAAAACGGCATCCATATAAATATGCATTAGATTAAAGTAATCTTTTTCGTTCATGCTGGCCACAGGATAAGTGGTATAGTCTGAACCAGTCATTGCATTAAGGAAAGTGTTTAACGATCCTTTTACTAATAATTCGAAAGGACTTTTTACAGGAAAGTTTTCAGAACCGTTCAATACCGAGTGCTCCATAATGTGTGGAGTTCCATAATCATGCTGAGGAATAGTTTTAAACGATACGTTGAAAAGTTTGTTGGCATCATCAGCAGCAATTTTTAATAATTTTGCGCCACTTTTTTCATGAATAAAATATAAACACCAGGCATCTACTTCTTCTACGAATCTTTTTTCTTCAAGCTTAAAGCCGTTATAAATTTTACCCTCTTTATAATCAGGGCCTTGAGAGCATGACCACAACAATGAAAATGAGATGGCTGCAATTAATAATAAAATTTTGTTTCTCATAATGTTAGATTTAATTTTTAGAATGTATTAATAATACATTTGATGGTTAATAAATTAATTGGTTTAAAAATATAGTAAAGATAAATAAATATTTTTTTTGAACTCCCTTTTTTTCTTTTTTAACGTTTAGCGTGTTCGGTATATTGTTGTTTTTATGTTTTAATAATGTTTATAAAATCGGTCATCGTATAATATTTTAACATAATTTTAACATAGCTGTCCTAAATATTTTTAAAATTAAAAAATACAAACGTAATTACAGGTATTTTGGACAGATTTTTACTATTATTAAAAACGAATCCCCCCATTTAAATAAAATCCCTTGTTTATATT
>JAYEKP010000232.1:0-33116 GCA_034661075.1 Bacteroidota bacterium | reverse complement strand
AAAGAGTGTTAAATTTGTTTTCATAGCCAATTTATATTTTAGTTGGTTAGTACTACAAAAATAAGGGCTCTTTAAACAAGAGCTCTAAATTGGCTATCTTTTTTTATTATTTAGGACAGATGTGATTGGGTTTATACCAAAGATACAAAATAAAATGGTATGCGTTTTTAATTCAGAAATTGTAGTTTAAATCCGGGAGCATCGAAACCAAAAAAGCAACCATAAATAAACAGGATTGCTTTTTTTGAATATTTAAACCTTAATACATGGAGTAAGGTTTAATAAATTTTTAAAAATGTTTTTAATAGAAAAGACTCATTCATTGGCCAGCCCAAAGGATTACTCATTCACTTCGTTCATTCGTGAGCTCCTCCCGTTGGTCGTCGGTTCGAACAAGTTTCTCACCGGCATCACCCTTTTTTTCAGCAGGATTATTTCATGATCCTGTAAGGGGGTTGATTCAAAAGAAAAGCCTTTATTCGCTTCGCGAATAAAGGCTTTTTATTTCATAAAACCTGAAGCAAGCTTCGGTTTTATGAAATGAAAAAAGCCCTACACTTCGTGTAAGGCTTTTCTTTTGTCGGGGTGGCAGGATTCGAACCTGCGACCTCCTGCTCCCAAAGCAGGCGCGCTAACCGGGCTACGCTACACCCCGAAAAATTATAATATTGTACAGAACAAACTCCTTTTTCGCTAACCGGGTCCCGAAAAATGCAAATTTTCAATTTGCTTTTTTTTCGAGGATTCTCGAATTTAAAACGAGATCGCAGATCTCGGTAAATTCGGAACTACGCTACACCCCGAAAAATGGTATTATTTGTTCTTTAGAACGAATCGCAACCGTTGCTCAAATTGCGGATGCAAATAAAGAAATACTTTTTCAATTTTCAAAATAAAAGATGACCTTTTTATTTCCTTTGGGAAAAAATAATGTAACCCTAAATAAAAAATTGTCCACTGGATAATTACAGCTCTTGGATTCTTAACGAATTTAAATTATTTTAGCTCAGTGTTTTAATCAATCTAAAAAATTTTAATTATGAAGAAGTATATCTTATTATTTGCCGTTGTTCCGTTTCTTTTGTTTTCCTGCCAGGAACAACCCATAGAAAAATACTCGATAGAACAGTTTATGAGTAATGTGAGTGTATCGGGTAGTAGCTTTTCTCCGGATGAAAATAAAATTTTTTACAGTAGTAACGAATCCGGGATTTACAATGTTTACGAAATCGGTATCGAAGGAGGGACTCCTAAACAGCTTACCGACCGGGATGAATCTACCTTTGTTGTTAGTTGTTTCCCCAATGATGAGAGATTAATTATTACTTCCGATCAGGGAGGAAACGAGATCTATCATCTTTATATCCGGGAAACCGATGGATCGATAAAGGATATTACCCCCTGGGAAAATGCAAGGGCTTCGTTTGCCGGCTGGAGCCGCGATCAGCAAAGTTTCTTTATCCAATCCAATAAGCGCGATCCGCGATTTATGGATTTATACGAAATGGATATCGAAACGCTGGAACCACAGCTGATTTTTGAAAATACCGAAGGGTATAATATTGGAGCCATATCAGTTGATAAGAATTTTATTGCCCTTACCCAAACGGTTACGAATCATTACAATAAAATGTATTTGTACAATCGCGAAAAAGATGAGTTGACAAAATTAAAAGATATTGAAGAAACCCTAAATAGCCCGGTTCAGTTTAGCCTCGATGGTACTTATTTGTATTATCTAACGAATGAAGGAGATGAGTTTACCTATGCCGTGAAAATGAACCTTGAAACACAGGAGGCCGAAACGGTTTATCAATCAGAGTGGGATGTGATGTATGCTTATCATTCGTATAATGAAAAATATCGTGTGGTTGGAATTAATCAGGATGCGCAAACCGTTATCAAAGTTTTCGATATGGAAACAGGCAACGAGGTTACCTTCCCTGAGTTTAAAGGGCAAAATATCAGCTCGGTAAATATTTCGCGTAGCGAAAAGTTGATGAGCTTTTATGTTACCAGTTCAAGGAATCCACGAAACTTATATGTTTATCAATTCGAAAATGGGAATTATGCACAGTTAACCAATACCCTAAATCCGGAAATTAATCCTGAATACCTGGTGGATGCAGAGGTAGTGCGTTATCCATCTTTCGACGGTTTGGAAATTCCTGCTATCCTTTATAAGCCACATCAGGCTACAGCAAAAAATAAAGTGCCTGCATTGGTATGGGTACATGGTGGACCGGGAGGCCAGTCGCGTGTGGGCTATTCGGCAGCCATACAATATTTTGTAAATCACGGGTATGCCATTATTGCGGTGAATAACCGGGGCAGCAGTGGTTATGGAAAAACATTTTATGCCATGGATGACCGCAAGCACGGAGATCATGATTTAAAAGATTGTATTTATGCTAAAGATTACCTGGCTAAAACCGGTTGGGTGGATACCAATAAAATTGGAATCATTGGCGGTTCGTATGGCGGCTATATGGTAGCTGCTGCCTTAACTTTTACACCCGAAGAATTTAATGTGGGGGTAAATATTTTTGGGGTTACCAACTGGTTACGCACGTTAAAAAGTATCCCAAGCTGGTGGGAAGCACAACGCGAAGCTTTATACAAAGAGCTAGGCGATCCGGCCGTAGATTCGGCATATCTTTATAAAATTTCACCTCTTTTCCATGCGGAAAACATTCAACGGCCTCTAATGGTACTCCAGGGTGCTAACGACCCACGGGTTTTAAAAGTTGAATCGGATGAAATTGTTGAAGCAGCCAAAGCCAATGATGTTCCGGTTGAATATGTGGTTTTTGACGATGAGGGACATGGATTCAGAAAAAAAGAAAATGAGATTGAAGCGTATGGTAAAATTCTTGAATTTTTAGACCGCCATCTGAAACAAGAAGAGATGAAATAATAAAATTAAATAGCTGATTATGGTGGCATGGTTTCTTTAAATCATGCCACTTTTTTTATTATTTAATATTGGATCTAATTTTGACGAAAAAATTTTATAATTCAATAATTAGTAGTAAATTCGATATCCGTTTTTAAAATTTTAAAAAGTAAGCGTAGAAGAATTGTGAAGTGGTATAAATATTTCAATCATCCTTTATTTATAGGTTTTGCGTTAAGTGCGATCGCTATTTTTGCTTTTGCACGCATTTTTCCTATGCAACATTTTGAAATTAGCCATACGTCGGATTTGAATCCTGGAGATGAAATTTATTTTTGCGATATTGATGATGATGGCAATAGCGAAAGTATAAACTTTTATGCTTCTACCGTTTTTTTTAATCCTACCTTGTCAATATACAATTCAGATAGTTCATTGCTAGCTTATTGGAATTTTTTCGATTTCCCCGTAAAAAATAGCAGGTTATTCTTTGGTGATTATAATCAGAATGAAATAAAAGAGATTTTTTTATTTACACAAGATCAGGATTCTGTTTTTATTTATATTATTAATCCGAAGGATGATAAACGTTTTCTTGTTAAGCGACGTTTTATTACAACCTTACCAAATCAAAATTCAGCTTATCGGATTTTACCCATTGGATTGTTAAATAATCATTCAACCCCGGAAAAAGTATTTTATTTTGCTTTATCCTTTGAACATCCAGAGTTGACGGATAAAATTTTTGGTTATGATATTGCCAACGACAATTTATTTCACTCAGATGATTTAAGGGCTCAAATTATTCATCCCATAGTGGTTAATGATATAAATGGCGATGGAATCAAAGAAATATTGATTTCTGTCGAAACAAAAGAGAATAGATTAAGCAAACCATTGCCTCAATTATGGGTTTTTAATCATCAATTAGAATATTTTTTTAAACCCTATACCATTGAAGAGGCTCCCACCAGATTATTTGTAGATGTTTTAGAGACGACTAAGGATAAATATATTATTGCTTTAAGCAGCAGAACCGAAAATAATACCGTTTTTCATTCATTATTTTTATTTGATAAAAATGGAGAGTGTATTGCTGAGCAAAAACTGGATTGGGAAACTCACTTGGTTGCCTTGGATAGTGAGCTTTCTGAGGAGTATTTTACCTTATTTTCCGGGAAACATATATTGGAAATAAATGCTGATCTGGAAATGGATAGAAAAAAGCGCTTAACACGTAAAAATGCATTACGGTTTTTAGCTGCTCAGCAAATTGGCATAGATTCTCCTGAAAAATTATTTTTTACGGCAGATAGTTCGTTGTATATCTTCTCGGCGGATTATAAAATAATGGATAAGCTTTCTGTTACTAGCCATGAGAAATCGATTTTTTCTGTAAAACGATTGAGTAATGATCCTGATATTATTGCCTATCAGTCAGGGAAAAAATTGTATTTCATTAATTATTTTAAAAATATGGCCTATTTAACTCGATATCTTATTTATATTACCCTTTTTGTTTTGATCACCTTTATTGTATTCCTGGTAACTAAATTTTTACATAAACGATGGTTGAAAAAAAATAATAATAAAACAAGATATAATCAGCTAACCGAAAAATTTAACGATGATGGCAACCTGTTGGCAGAGGACGATGTGGATTATCGTACTCCTTATGATTCAGCCGGAAAAGTATTAAATACCCCCACTGACCTGAAGAATATGGTGCAACAAATAACCAGTCATTTTAATTTTAAAATTGTAACTACTTTTTATCCTAACGGAGAATGGTATGAAATTAATCAGCACATTACCAAAACCATTGGTCATTTTTTAGAGGATATTTTATCTTCTCTTTCTAATATTGATCAAAAGTTATCGCTGTATTTAAGTATAATACGTCATAAAGATTATTTAAATATTTTAATCGAACTTCCGGATTCAGAGGCTAAAGACTTTTCAATTTTAAAAAATGATGAAATGTCTAACATGTTGAAAGATGTTAAAGGAGAAGTAGAATTAGATTATTCTGAAGGAATCGGTACCATTGTAAATATTTATATTCCGTTAGTTATACAATCAAAATCATCCAATCAGAAAATTAGAATTATCATTGCGGAGGATCATGATGTTTCTCTTTTTGGGTTGGTAACGCTTTTTAAAAATAAATCGGATATTGAAATTGTGGGTACGGCTAAAAATGGAATGGAGGTTCTGCAAATTCTTGAGTCTAAAAAAGTGGATATTGTAATAACAGATATTTCGATGCCGGGGATGGATGGGATTGAACTTGCCGAGCAGTTACGCAACGATTATCCTGCCATTAAGGTTATTGTGTTTACCATGTATATGGAAAACTGGTTTATTGAACAATTGATTAAGCATGGAGCGAAAGGTTTTGTGGCCAAAAATTCAAAAATAAACGAATTGATAAATGCTGTTTATAATGTTTATGAGGGAAATAATTATTACTGCCCACAATTTAAATCAAAATACGGATTTAATGCTGCCGAAAAAAAGGAAGTAACCCTGGAAAATCAACTCGATTCGCTCAATAGTTACGAAAAGAAAATCATGGACTTGTATGCCGATAATTTAACTAAAATAAAAATATCGGAATTATTAAATATTAATGCTAAAACGTTTGAAACGTTTATGGCCAATATAATGTTAAAGCTAAATGCCGCTGATGAAAAAGAAATCATTCAGATTGCAAAAAAGCAAAAATATATTTCCGGTTAATCTTTCTCTTTTTCCATGTTTTCGATTATTTTTGTTAATTAATGAGGTTTGTTTATTATGGAAAATTTTTTTACGTTGGTAGATCAATTCATCGAGAAAAATAAATATACCGAAGCAATAGAACAATTAAATAAATTACAAAAACAATATCCGAAAAATGGAGAGATATTCGTTAAACGGGCAGATTTGTTTTATAAGCTTCAGAAATATACCGATGCATTAAACGATTATAATCAATCATTAAAGTATGCCCCTAAACATTCGGATGAGGTGAAAGCAAAAATTGAATTGATAACAAATATTATTAAATATCAAGGATCAGATATTTATGCAGCAACCAATTTGCATAACGATCCCTGGCTAGACGAATGAAATTATGCAATTAAATTATTTCTCAAAACATCCTGACAATGACTACCTGGGTAGAGTATTTCTATTTATGAAAAGAAATTTTTATCTCTACCTACCCGATTTAATCGTAATACTTTATCTGGTCATACCCCCTTATTCCTGGAAAGAGGCAATATATTTAATCCTCATTCTTTTCCTGTTATCCATCCGAGATATTTTTATATTACGATATAGTCGATATCATTTGGGCGAATTTGTTGCAATTAATAACGATGTGTATATAAAGATTTTAAAAAAGGGAAAATTGAATCAGGAACTAAAAGAGTACATTTCCGATATCGATGTTGAAATCAATTATCATTTTGGTTTTCCGGTTTTATATATCCTTCGCCAGGATGAAGTATTGTTTAAACAATATGCTACAGGGATATGGTCGGGAAAACGAATGAGAGAGTTTAAAGATTCTTTTTACGATTTTAAAAAAGAACAATCGATGTGGAAGATGTTCAAAGGCCCTTCTGAAAATTGATTTTTTACAAATACCTTTTTCAATAAAAAAATAAATGAACGTAGTTAAGTACGATTCGATATTTTTAGACTCATTAAGAACAATCGATAACACGTGGATTGATTTTCTAACTCCGCAAAACCTTAAACTTATCCGTGCTATCGAACAAAAAATTATACCAAAGGGAGGGAATTATACTCCTGCAACCAATCGGGTTTTTCATTTTTTTACCCTTCCACTCAGTAAAGTAAAAATAATCATCCTTGGCCAGGATCCATATCCGCAAAAAGGTGTTGCTACCGGCAGAGCTTTTGAAGTAGGAACCTTAAGATCGTGGCACGATACTTTTAACAATATCTCCTTAAAAAATATTATTCGTTCAATATATTATGCATATCACCATCAATATTTAAAGTATAACGAAATAAAAGAAAAATTGGATCATACATTTTTTATACAGCCACCCCATAAGTTATTTAAAAAGTGGGAAAAACAGGGTGTATTATTAATAAATACCTCATTTACCTGTGAAACAGGAAAACCCAACAGCCATGAGAAGCTTTGGTATCCATTTACACAAAAGCTGCTGCATTATATTCATCAAAAAAACGATGGCCTAATTTGGTTTATTTGGGGAAATAATGCCAAAAGTATAACCAATGGAATGAAGATAAACCATAAAATTGAATCCATGCATCCCATGATGTGTTATAATAAGCCCGGAAGAGATACCGATTTTTTATTTGGGAAAGTGAATCCTTTTGCCGAAACCAAAAATGTAATTCATTGGTTAGGATAATTTATTTTTTTTAATGTAATTTATAATAAATTGATTATAAAGGGACATCAGTTTTTTGAGGGTTTTAAGAGAGGGATGAAAGGAGGTGTTCTCAATATTTTTTATAGGTAAAACTTTCAGCGATGTGCCGGACAAAAAAGCAGCTTCGTAGTTCTTAATATCGGATTGCTGGATATCTCGTTCAGTAAGTTTGATATTGTTATTTTTACAGATACGGAAAATATTTTTTCGGGTAATCCCTTGCAATACATTGGCTGAAAAAGGGGTGAAAATTGTATTTTCTTTTATAAAAAAAACATTCGACCGGCTACCTTCGGTAATAAAGCCATTATTATCCATCAGAATTACTTCAAAAACTTTTGCTTCCGCAATGACGTTGTTCGCTTTTTTCCTAGCTTGTATATTAAGTACTTTTGCATTAGGATTGGTTCGTATGGCCTTGCATAAACCTGCCGATACGCCTGTTGTATATTCTTCGTCGGATGGGAAATAATATGGAGTGAAATAAATAAATAAATCTTGTTCATTTTTGTCCAAATGAATTATCAATTTTATTTTTCCGGTGTTTACGTGGTTCTTTTCAATTAATAACTTGATATCATGCTGTAGTTCGTTTTTTGTTGTTGTAATGTGTAGATTTAATATCCCGATAGAGGTAAAAAGCCTTTCTAAGTGGTCGGCGATAAAAAGTGGAATTCCCTGCTCAACTCGTATTATCTCGTATACCGATAATCCGGTATCTACAACCGATTCGTTAAATGCAGCACAGGATTTTATTTCTCTGTTATGCGCAAAATATTGATGTAAACATTCCATAGGATTCAAAGATATAATATAAATAATAACAAAATACCTGTTTGCCCCTGATTTATGATATCATTCAATAATTATGCTGAATGAAATCTTCATTATACCCTAAAATTCAATAAATGATTAATCATGCTATTTTGAACATTTATAAATATTATTACATTTGTTAACATTTGAAATAAAATTGATACTTAACCGAAACGAAATGCTATGCAACAATTAAATGATTTCTTTCAGAACCTTCATAGCTACCTTGGTGGACATGAATGGTTTGTTTTCTTTTTAGTAGGTACCGGATTATTTTTTACCCTTTATTTAAAATTTCCACAGTTAAGATATTTTAAACATGCCATAAAAATTGTAAAAGGGAAATTTGACCGGAAAGGAGATGAAGGCGACACTTCTCACTTTCAGGCATTAACAACGGCCCTTTCCGGAACGGTAGGAACCGGAAATATTGCCGGAGTAGCTTTAGCTATTCACCTTGGAGGCCCTGCAGCATTATTTTGGATGTTGGTTACGGCCTTTTTTGGTATGTGTACAAAGTTTGTTGAGGTTTCTCTTTCGCACAAATACCGTGAGTTTGATGAGAAAGGCATGGTTGCAGGCGGCCCGATGTATTACATGAAAAAACGATTAAACATCAATCTTAAAAATGGAAAGATTCTTAAAACCGGGAAATGGTTAGGTGGATTTTTTGCTGCTGCTACCATCCTGTCATCTTTTGGCTCTGGTAGTTTGCCACAAATAAATAGTATTTCTAATTCCGTTTTTGCCACTTTTGGCGTTAAACATATAATCACCGGAGCAGTAATGTCTGTGCTTTTAGCACTTGTTATTATTGGTGGTATTAAGCGTATTGCTAAAGTAACCGAAAGATTGGTGCCAGGTATGGCACTTATTTATTTAATTGGTGCTTTTGCTGTTATTTTTTACAATTACGAAAATATTATTCCTTCATTTATAGCCATTTTTAAAGATATCTTTTCGGGTACTGCAGCCATGGGTGGTTTCTTGGGTGCTGGTTTTGCCTATGTCTTTAATCAAGGGGTTAACCGCGGGTTATTCTCTAACGAAGCAGGACAGGGTTCTGCCCCCATTGCACACTCTGCTGCCAGAGTTCACGAGCCGGTTTCCGAAGGGTTGGTTGCTATTCTCGAGCCTTTTATCGACACCATTATTATTTGTACCATTACGGGTTTGGTATTATTATCGTCAGGTGTTTGGAATGAGAAATTACCTAACCAGTTTCAAAATACAGATATTGAAATTTTAGCGAATACGTATACCGAAACGAATCCTCAACAAGTAAAAATGCTTCGTAACCATTTAAATGGAGGGGATAAAGTGGATGTGTTTAATGGCGAATTAAAAATTGAAAATGGAAAGATTGTTAATGATCAGATAACCCTTCTACATGCCCGTTCAATTGCTGAAAATATAATGGTGTACGAGAAAGAAAATATTTTAAATAAAACGGTATTTAACGGAGAAATACCAATTGTTAACGGACGTATCCAGGAACAGGAAGTTCCGGTTGTCCTCGAAGGAGAGTCACTTATCCATAGTGCACCATTGACCGCGGTGGCATTTACCCGAAGCTATTTTGGCAACTGGGGGCAGTATATTGTAGCCATTGGGTTAATGCTATTCGCTTTTTCTACGGCCATTTCGTGGTCGTATTATGGCGACCGGTCCGTTACCTATTTATTTGGATCAAGATATGTATTTATTTATCGCATGTTTTTTGTGGTAGCCTTTTTTATTGCTTCATTTACCGATACTACTATTATATGGAGCTTGTCGCTATTAACGGTAGTATTTATGGCTATCCCGAATTTAACAGGATTATTGTTGCTTCATAAAGAAATAAAATCAACCATTAAACAATATTGGGTGGATTTTAAAACGGATCATCCTGAAGAAAAGATCCCTGAAAAAATTAAATAATAGATTTTAGTATAATTTAAAACACCCGGTTTTTATCGGGTGTTTTTTTATGGCTTAAAACCGAAAATCATAATATCATCCAGCTGCTCATATTTTTTATTGGTCCAATTTTTATAATTATTCATTAGCATTTTCTTTTGTTCATCCAATGGTTTATCATGGATTTTTAATAGGAGGTGTTTAAACCTGCGCGACCGATACTTTTTTCCATAATCACCATCAAACTGATCAATAAAACCATCAGAAAACAAATAAAAAATATCATCCTTACGGTATTCTATTTCGTGGTTTTGGAAAGGTATCTTTATGGGTGTGATTCCAATAGGATTCCGAGTACCTTTTATTTCTGTCAATTTATCATCTCGAATAAAATAGAGCGGAGTATTGGCCCCTGAATATTGTAATATTTTTTTCTCTGTATCAATAATACATAAGGCGATATCCATTCCATTATTAAGCATATAGCCCTCATCGGTTTGATGAAGATTATTTTTTAAATCGTGTCTTAAAATTTCTAAAGCCTGATTGGCTTTTTTTGATCCTTCTCTTCGGATAATTTCGTTTAATAAGGTTATTCCAAGTACGCTCATAAATGCACCGGGGACTCCATGGCCAGTGCAATCGGCAGCTGCAATTACAATAGATTTATTAATTTTTTTTACCCAGTAAAAATTTCCGCTAACAATATCTTTGGGTAGATAGAAAATAAAGTGTTCCGGAATAATTTTCTTGATAGTTTTTTGATTGGGTAATAATACGGATTGTAAATTTTTTGCGTACTGAATACTATCGGTAATTTGTTTTTTCTGGAATAGAAGTTCTTCGTGTTGTATCGTTGATAATCGTTTTTCTTCGCGATAACTTTTTACCAATATAGCCACAACAAAGTAAATCAGAATAAATGAAAATAAAAAAGTAATGGTTACATCGTAGAATTTTATAGTATCATGTTCATAAGTAGTTATTAATTCCGGGAATTGTCTTTCTAATGTAAATAAAACGATCAGGTTAAGCATAAAAAACGAGATAACAAGGATACGATTTCTTCCCTCTGTAATAATCACACCCAAAATTAAACCTAATAGATAAACAAATACTACCGGGCCTTCCGACCCTGCATTAAAAAACCAAACAGCAGAAAGTATGGCAAGTGAAAAAATAATAAAAGGAGTAACAAGTGGTTTGAAAATTTTTCTTTTGCGCGTTAGATAATAAAAAATAAAAAGCACAATACTAGAAACGAGGGTAAAAAGGGTGAGCTGGATATTTAAACGTAATACAATATTTGTAATCGTTGCAAAACTTGCAGCTAAAGCAGAAAAAAGACATATTGAATTAAAAAATCGGTGTTCAAGATTGAATTGGTCTCTACTCCCGAATAATAGGTCAATATAATTATATTGAGAAATTTTTTCCGAAAAAGGATCGTTCTTTTTCATTCGTTTGATTTACTATTTCTTCCCTGGTTATTCCTTTCAGAAATTGAGAATATTTTACAGCTAAATTAGTTTTTTTTGGTTAATAATCAAACGTTTATATGATGAATGAAGATTTGGATGATACGAATGAATTAAAAATAGTGTTGAATGATTTTTTGTTTGACTTTTGAATTCATCGGGTTGGTTATTTTTTAATATGGGCTAATACCTCAGTCTGTTGTACTTTCCCAACTAAGCCAACGGACAGGACTGCCACAGGCAGTTAAAGATGTCCGTTGTACTCGAAAAGCCCTGTAAAAGCGAAAGTTTGATAACTCCGGGTTTTGTTTATTTTGTCCCTTTCGGCTGAAGCCACTCCTGCCTTGCCGAATTCTATGATAAAACAAATTTTAGCAAAGGGAGAAGCAATTCTTACATCACCTTTTCCCAAGTTCAAAACTTTGGAAAATATTTGTAATAAACCAGCATGTCGCGGAAAATTATACCTGCTTAGCTTCTGTATTAAAATGGTTTAAAAATATCACCAACAACAAAAAATACCATTGCTATAGCTATTAATGATATGTAAATAATAAAAAATATACCAACAATTTTCCAGAAGTGGTTTTGCATTTTGAATGCAGTCTCAAGGGCATCATAATCATTCAGCTTATATACTTTATTTATGCCATTAGCATATAAGTATAAGAACCTGTTTATGATAAAAAAGATTACAGCACCCACAAGATATAAAAATCCGGCTCCTGTACCCAGGTTTGATCCACTAAAGGTATTTCCTGAATTCAACATCATTACAAACGCAGCTATAACCATAATTCCACACATAATAAATCCAACAATGCTAACAAATTTCATCCAGGGGGCTGCTTTTTTTAAATAATCATTTGATTTTTCTGATAATGATATATCAAAAGTTTTGGCTTCTTCTGTGTTTTTACTTTCGTTTTCCATGTTGATTGTTTTTAAAATGAATATTCTTTGTGAATAGTTAATTTTTTCATGAATGGAGTGCTTGATTTCAAATCTAGCGATTTTTTTTTAAAACTCTGCTAAATATTTATTTTTTTTAATTGACAATCAGTCAATTGAATTCGAAGTAAGTGGGTTTGCTTGTAATAAACCAGCATGCTGAGGAAAATTCGAAAGTGAAAAAGATTTGTATTTAAAATCATTTCAACGGGCAGGACCGATTCAAGTCGTTCTGAATGTTCGTTTTACTTTCTCTGCATAACCAACGGACAGGAATGTCCGTTGTACAGGAATGTCTACTTTACTATACCCGTTCCAGCAAAACAATATTTTCAACATGATACGTATGCGGAAACATATCCACCGGTTGTACTTTGGAAACTCTATATTTTTCATCCAGCAGGCTAATATCCCGGGCTTGGGTTGCCGGATTACAACTTACATATACAATCTTTTGTGGATTGGCTTGTAATATAGTTGCTACTACATCTTTGTGCATTCCTGCCCGTGGCGGGTCGGTTATAATAACATCCGGACTGCCATGTGCAGTCATAAATTCAGGCGTTAGAATATCTTTCATATCGCCTGCAAAAAATGCTGTATTTTTAATCTGGTTTATTTCCGAATTGATTTTTGCATCTTCAATAGCTTCAGGAATATATTCTATGCCAATAACTTTCTTCGCTTTAGAAGCTACAAAATTGGCGATGGTTCCGGTACCGGTGTACAGGTCGTAAACGGTTTCATTTCCTGTTAAACCGGCAAAGTCACGTGCTTTTGCATATAGGTTGTAAGCCTGCTCCGAGTTGGTTTGGTAAAACGATTTAGGACCAATTTTAAATTGCAGGTTTTCCATTTTTTCAATGATATGGTCTTTGCCACTAAATAAAACAACATCCTGGTCGGTAATGGAATCGTTGGATTTGGAATTGACAATATACATTAACGATGTGATCTGTGGAAATTTGTCGGCAATATGTTGTAAAAGGTTGTTTATATTTTCCGGATCATCATAATAAAAAACAGGAATCACCATTACATCGCCTGTAGTGGATGTTCGTATAATCAGGTTTCTTAAAAATCCTTCCTGCTTGCGCAGATCGAAAAAGGACAGGTTATTTTTTTCTGCATACTCCTTAAATGCAAGCCTAATTTCGTTCGATGGTTCTTCCTGCAAATAGCAGTGGTTGATATCTACGATTTTATCCCAAAGTCTGGGGATATGAAATCCCAGGGCATTGTTATTCTCTATTTTTTTATCGGTATTAATCTCATCTCGGGTAAGCCATCGGTTATTCGAAAAGGTAAACTCCAGCTTGTTGCGGTAATACCTGGTTTTTTCCGAGCCTAAAATATAGTCTGTCTCGGGAAGCTCAACTTTCGCTATTCGTTCTAAATTATCGATTACCTGCTGGTGCTTAAATTTTAATTGCTCGCTATAGGGTAACATCTGCCATTTGCAACCGCCACAAATACCAAAATGTTCGCAAAAAGGTTCGGTGCGTATCTCCGAATATTTGTGAAATTTTACCGGATTAGCTTCCATAAAACTTTTCCTCGATTTGGTGGGCTGGATATCCACAATATCTCCCGGTACGGTTTGTTTTACGAAAACTACTTTATTTTCAATACGGGCAATCGATTTTCCTTCGGCTGCAAAGTCTGTAATTTCTACATTTTCAATAACGGGTAATCTTTTCTTTCTTCGTCCCACAGTATAACTCCTTTTATTTTTTTGCAAAGATATAATTTTTAATCCGTGAATTGGAAGATTTGTAAAATAGTGAATTTGTTTATTTTTTATGATATTTTTTTACCGCAAAGCCGCGAAGACGCTAAGTCTTTCTTTATGTTAAATAAAAATAATATCTGTGTAAATTTGTTTCATCCGTTATTCAATGGATTGAATCTGTGTTCTATTGTTTCAAGTTTCAGATTTCAAATTTTAATTTCAAATTTCAAGTTTCAACTTTCAAACCTTAACTCCTTACAGATTATTTTATCTTTGCGGAAATTATAAACGAATATGATTTCTGTTGATCAGCTTACGGTAGAATTTGGCGGTTTTAAATTGTTCGATCAGATTTCTTTCCTTATTAATCCGAAGGATAGGGTAGGTTTGGTGGGCAAAAACGGAGCCGGAAAATCTACGTTGCTCAAAGTGTTTATGGGGATTCAGCCTCCGGCTAAAGGAACAGTTGCTGTTCCCGGGGATATTCGGCTCGGGTATCTGCCTCAGAATATGATTTGCAGAGATGAACGAACGGTTTTTGAAGAAGCCCGCGAAGCATTTTCCGAAGTGCTTAAGCTTGATAGTAAAATAAAAAAAATAAATCAACAGCTGGCTGACAGAACCGATTATGAGTCAAAAGAATATTTGGATTTAATTCATGATTTAACCGAAGCTACCGAACGGTATCAGATGCTGGGAGGTGATTCTATTGAAGCTTCCATAGAGCAAACATTAACGGGGTTGGGTTTTAAGCGGAGCGATTTTATGCGTCCTACCTCTGAATTTAGCGGGGGATGGCGAATGCGAATTGAGCTGGCAAAAATTCTGCTCCAAAAACCGGATGTCCTATTGCTTGATGAGCCCACCAATCACCTGGATATCGAAGCCATTCAATGGTTCGAAGATTTTCTGAAAGACTATCCCGGAGCCGTATTATTAATCTCACACGACAGGGCATTTCTGGATAACATAACCAATCGTACCATTGAAATTTCTCTCGGTAAAATATACGACTACAATGTTTCCTATTCGAAGTTCGAAACCTTAAGAAAAGAACAGCGCGAACAGCAGCTGGCTGCTTACCGTAACCAGCAAAAAATGATCGAAGAAACCGAAGCATTTATCGAACGATTTCGCTACAAAGCAACAAAAGCAGTACAGGTACAATCGCGTATAAAGCAGCTGGAAAAGCTCGATCGCATTGAGATTGATGAGATTGATGTTTCCAAATTAAATATAAAATTCCCTGAAGCACCTCGGTCAGGCGATTTGGTAATTAATGCCCGTAACCTGAGCAAGAGTTATGGCGATTTAGAGGTTTTGAAAAATCTGGAATTTACTATTCAGCGTGGTGAACGGGTTGCTTTTGTTGGTAGAAACGGCGAAGGAAAAACCACCCTGTCGAAAATGATTGTGGACGAGCTCGATTATACGGGTGAATTAAGAATCGGGCATAATGTGTCCATTGGTTACTTTGCACAAAATCAGGATGAGCTGTTGGATGAAAATAAAACAGCTCTGCAGGTTATTGACGATGTAGCGGTAGGTGATGTTAGAACAAAGATTAGGGATATTTTAGGCGCGTTCCTTTTTAGCGGCGAAGAGGTGGATAAGAAAGTAAAAGTGCTTTCGGGTGGCGAAAGGTCAAGGCTGGCCATGGCTAAATTGCTTCTTGAGCCTTATAATCTGCTGGTATTAGATGAGCCTACCAATCACCTGGATATGCACTCTAAAGATATTCTGAAAAACGCATTGCAGAATTTTAAAGGAACAATTATTGTCGTATCGCACGACAGGGAGTTTTTAGATGGATTGGTTGATAAAGTGTTTGAGTTTAGAAATAAAAACATTAAAGAGCATCTGGGCGGTATTTATGAGTTTTTGCAAAAACGAAAGTTGGAGAATCTGCGACAGCTAGAGCAAAAAGCAAAGGCGAAAAATGTTGTTAAAGAAAGCAAAAACAACGATAGCAAAGAAGCCTATATGGAACGGAAAGAGTTGGATAAAAAAATTAGAAAAGCCGAAAAAGAGGTGCATAGTAGCGAACAAAAAATTGAAAAGCTGGAAAAAGAAATAGCAGAAATAAATTTAAAACTTTCTGATCCTGAACAAATGAATCTTGACTCCTCCCTATTTTCCAGGTACGAAGAGCTAAAGACATGGCTCGAAAAAGAGATGGAGCATTGGGAAAAATATACCGAAAAGCTGGAAAACTTGAAAGATGACAGATTTTAACTATTTTTATATCTGTTATACAAAAATATATGTTTAAATACGGAAAATATCTTATCTTTTTTTTGGTGATGTTTTTAGCTGCTTGTTTAGGCAGTAGAAAAACAACTACTCCACGAAATCTCAGAATGATTTATCACCCGGGAAGTTCATCATTACACCCGGAAGTAAAAGTTTATCACTCTTCCGATACCAACTCTTTGCTTCTGGTGAAAGTATTTACTCGCGAGCTGTTATATAATTTGGCGAATAAAGAAAATGAGCTGTTATCCAAAGTAAGTGTATTTTATTCTTTGTATCATTTTAATGAGGATAAAGAAAAAGAGCTTGTTGATAGTGCAACCACAACATTTAAGTTTGAGAAAAATCCGGAGATACGCTATCATTTGTTGAAAATTGAAGTGCCTGCAAAAGCAGGCAAAGAATACATGCTAGAGGTTATTACCACAGACCTTAACCGGCATAATAAACAATATTCATTTTTGAAAGTTGATCGTAAGAGGAAACCTGCTATTCAGGATTTCTTAGTGTATCATCAGCTGAATAACGAACCCATTATTAATTCGTTAATAAACGAATCTGACCCTTTTATAATACATCATTACCAACATGATTTTGATTCATTAAATGTGTATTATTTCCCACTCGCTAAGAAAATTCCTCCTCCACCTGATATGAAGGATACATTGCTAAATTACTATTCAGGATATGATACTACATGGGTTTGTTATCTCGATTCTTTCGATTATTCTAATTTTTCCCGCCAAGGAATGTATTATTTTTCATCAGAACCAAAACCGCAAAATGGGTTTGCGTTATTTAACTTTGGAAATGATTTTCCGGTTATCCGCACACCCGATGAGTTACTGGCTCCATTGGCTTATTTGCATACCATTGATTCTGTTGCTGAATCGGACACAACGGGTAAATACACCAAGTTGTATGTTGATAACTTTTGGCTGCAACGGGCAAAGAATATGGAGCGGTCAAGGGAGTTGATTAAGCTTTTTTATAACCGGGTGTTTTTTGCCAATGTTTACTTTACATCGCATGTAGAAGGGTGGCGAACCGACCGGGGTATGATTTATATTATTTATGGGTTGCCCGATCATATTTACAAATCCGGAGAAGAAGAGCGATGGATTTATCATCACGATGCGATGGGGCCCGGCATTACCTTTTATTTTACTTACCAACAAAATCCTTATAGTTTAAATCATTTTATCCTTAACCGGGAGAAAATAAAATATTCCGATTGGGATACCTTTATGGAACTTTGGAATAGTGGTGAAATTTTTTATAATACGGATGATGTATATAGATAAATTTGATAATTAATAATAATATAATTAAGGTGAAACAGGATAAAGATTTTATTTTTGGCATACGTCCGGTTATCGAAGCGATTAATTCCGGGAAAAATATCGATAAACTAATGATCCGTAAAGGATTAAAAGGAGAGTTGTATTATGAGCTGATGACCCTGGTAAAACAATTCGAAATACCTATTCAGATTGTTCCGAACGAGCGGATTAACCGGGTAACACCAAAAAATCACCAGGGTGTTCTGGCTTTTATTTCGCCCATCGAATTTCAAAATATCGAGCAAATTCTTCCTACGCTTTACGAAAAGGGAAAAGTACCGTTTATTGTTATGCTCGATAAAGTTACCGATGTTCGAAATTTTGGTGCCATTTCCCGAACGGCAGAATGTGCTGGTGTTGATGCTGTAATTATTCCCGATAAAGGGTCTGCAAGAATTTCTGCCGATGCCGTGAAAACCTCTGCCGGAGCATTACATAATGTACCAGTATGTCGTGTGAAGAGTCTTACAAAGACCATTCGTTTTTTACAGGATAGCGGAGTGCAAATTATTGCTGCTACAGAAAAAGCCTCCGATTATTATTATCAGGTTGATTTTACCATGCCAACAGCTATCTTAATGGGTGCCGAAGATCGTGGAGTGGCTATTGAGTACCTTAAAATTTGCGATAAGATGGTTAAAATACCTGTTTTGGGGGAGATTGAATCGCTTAATGTTTCGGTGGCTGCCTCCATTTTGATTTATGAAGCAGTAAAACAACGTTTACCTTAAGCTATTTACTTTCTTTAAAATAGTAAATGTTTCTTTTCATTATTCCGCCATTTGGCCTGATAATCGTATTGTACAAAATAGATTTTTACATCAGCCTGATAATCATAATCCGTAAAGAAAATGGTTTTATCAGCCTGGTATGAATGATCGGTAAAATACCATAATCCTTGATTGCCTTTTGCTTGGTAATCATATTTAACTTTATAAACCAGTAAATCAGCCTGGTAATCATACTGAGTAACAAAAACTTTTATATCAGCCTGATAATCGTAATTTACGGAATGAATTTTTTGTGCAAAAGATTTTGTGAGGTATAACCCACAAAATAAAAGGGTAATAAAAATAGCTTTTTTCATAACGTTTCTTTATCGATTTGATTGTGTGAAAAAATATCTCCAATAAGTCTCAAATCATCACCCGAAGGATTTTGGAAAATCCTTAAATCAAATTCAGGCACAACAGCAAGGATATGATCAAAAATGTCGGCCTGTACCTGTTCATAAATTCCCCACGACTGTTCTTTGCTAAAACAATAGATTTGGATGGGTAATCCTTTTTCTGTTGGTTGAAAATGACGAACCAGTGTGATATAAGGGGGGATGTTAGGATGAATCTTGGGGTGCTTATCGAGATATATTTCAACATATTTTCTAAAAACACCCACATTGGTTAGGTTTCTACGGCTAACCCTATCGTTTTCAATATCTAATTCTTTGTTGTATTTTTCTATCTCTTCCTGTTTCTGAAGGATATAATCGCGAATGAGTTTTATATTTTTAAACTTCTCAAGCATTTCATGGGTACAAAATTGAATACTCTTAATATCGATATAAATTGAGCGGGAAATTCTTCGCCCTTTTGATTCCTCCATTCCCTTCCAGTTCTGGAATGATTCAGAAATCAGTGCATACGTAGGTATTGTGGAAATAGTTTTATCCCAGTTTTGTACCTTAACCGTGTGGAGGGTTATTTCCTGTACTACGCCATCGGCATTTCTGCTGGGCATCGAAATCCAGTCTCCCGGTTTTACCATTTTGTTGGCCGAAAGCTGGATGCTGGAAACAAATCCCAAAATGGTATCTTTAAATACCAGGATAAGAATTGCTGCTACAGCTCCTAACCCTGCAATAAGTGCTGCTGGCGATTTTCCCAGAATTACGGACAAGATAAAGATTGTTCCTATAAAGTAAATAATTATTTTAACGGTCTGGATGTATCCTTTAATAGGTCTTTCGTTTGAAACCGGAAGGGTTAAATAAAGATGATGAACACCGGAAAGAAAAGCATCGATTACCAGCATCCCTACAAATATCATGTAAATATTAGCTGCTGATTGTATCAAAGATGAAATTTCCGGATAATTGTTTAACCCAAGTACTGCAAAATAATATATTACAATGGCCGGTGCCAGGTGTGCAATCCGATTAAGGACTTTACGATGAAAGATAATATCATCCCAGTTATTGCGTGTATTTCGTATGATTTTACTGATTACATTAATTAAAATCTTTTTGGCCACAAAATAAGCCAACCATGATAAAAACAGAATGAGCAAAACAATAAGAATGATTTTAATTACCGAGGCATAATTTTCTGGTAATCCTAAACTCAGAAGTAACTCTTTTAATTTTAAACCAAAGGATGAATTCATGTTCTAAGATTTTAACTGAATATTGATTAAATTTAGGGATTAAAATTAACGCTTAATATTTACACAAACAAAAAATTACGATGAGACACTTTTCTTTTACTCAAATTAAATGGGGACTATGCTTTCTTTTGATCCTTTTTTCTTATACCGGGTTCGCTCAAGTTGAATACGAACAATATTTTACGGATGAAAGCATGCGTGTTGATTTTATTTTTGCCGGAGATGCCACCAGTGAGCATATTTATCTCGACGAGATAAAAAAAGAACCCTTTTGGGGAGGACCCAAAACTCAGTTAATCAACCCATTGGATTATGGAGAATATAAAATAGAAATTTTTGACCTTAAATCCAATGAGATGATCTATAAATCAGGCTTTTGTACATTATTCGAAGAATGGCAAACAACCAATGAAGCCCAGAAAGTGGATAAAAGTTTTCAGCAAACTATTATTTTCCCCTATCCAAAACAGATGGTGCGGTTAAAATTATACAGCAGGAGTTGGGAAGGAGATTTTTATGAGATTTTTGCTTTAGAAATTAATCCCGAGGATTATTTTATCAATCCGGAAACGCAAAGTTTTCCTTTCGAAAAAATAGTTGACAATGGGCCATCCGACAAAAAGGTTGATTTAGCTTTTTTAGCCGAAGGATACACTAAGGACGAAATGGATAAATTCAAAAAAGATGTACAACGTATGGTGAATTACCTGTTTAGTCAGCCTCCATATGATAACGAGGCAGAAAATTTTAATATCTGGCTTGTAAAGTCCGCATCTGAAGAATCAGGTACCGATATTCCCGGAAAAGGTATTTATAAAAAGACTGTAATGAACAGTAACTTTTATACTTTCGACAGCGAAAGATATCTGACGACCGATAATTTTTTTAAAGTTCGTGATGTTGCTTCTGTGGTTCCGTACGATGATATTTGTATTGTGGTAAACTCCGAAAAATATGGTGGTGGAGGAATTTATAACCATTACGCGATTTTTACCGCTGATCATCCATTGGCTGAAAAAGTTTTTATTCATGAATTTGGACATTCCTTCGCCGGGTTAGGAGATGAATATTATACATCATCCACCTCCTACAATGATTTTTTTAATTTGGAGATTGAACCCTGGCAGCCGAACCTTACTACATTAAAAGCATTTGATAAAAAATGGAAACATTTAATGGATAGGGATACACCCATTCCCACTCCACGTAAAAAGGAGTATAAACAAACGGTTGGCGTTTATGAAGGAGGTGGTTATGTGAGTGAGGGAATGTTTAGCCCGTATATGGATTGTAGAATGAAAAGTAATGCTGCCGAAAGTTTTTGTCCTGTTTGCCAGGAAGCGATAAAAAAAATGATAAGGACAAAATCAGAATAAAATAAAGAACATCCGATGTTATTTTGCATCGGATGTTTTTTTTAATTTTTTGTTTTTTTATTCTTTACGCAGATGCTTTCGGGCAATTAAATAATAAATAATAAGCCCTGCACCGCCAAAGAAGAAAATCATCGATAAGTAAGCTACTCCCTCGTTGATAGAAGTATTTTGGTATAAGATTTTTCCCATGAGAAACCCAATGGCAATCCCAATAAATAAAATACCGTATTTTAAACTGGGTGAAACATTTGCATCTTTATTAAAAATGGAGGCCGTAACACCTTTCTCAATAAGTGCTAATCGCTCTTTTCTGCGAATAAATAAATGAAAAATTCCATATACTAGTGCAAAAAAGGAAACGGGAACTAAAAATTCTAAACTATTCATACCTTTTTGTTTTAGTTTAACATCGTTTATTTACTTCGACGCATACTTTTTTAATTGGGTTACAGGTTTTAATGAAATTTTTTAAAACCACAGAAAACTCAGGCCTGCCCGCCACAGGCAGGGTTATTCACAGTGTTTCACAGGGCGAAAGCAAATATTTTTGAGATTTATATTATTACTTGTTCGTTCCGTTTTCAAGAATCTCTTCGAACACTGTGTTACTCTGTGACCTACTCTGTGAAACAATATGGTTAAATATTTTTTAAACCACAAGCTGGATTCCCGGTGTTAATAACAGCGTTTTAGATAATTATAGTATCTATTCCTCTTTGGTAAGCTCAAATACACCACCGCCTTGTTTTAGCGTCAATTTATTTTCATTCGGAAAAAATTCAATTTTTAACGAAGCCTGGTCAAATTTAAATTTATGCTCATCAAAAGCTTCCAATGGAAAGGAAGGCTGTCCGGTTCCCTGTCCCATTAAAATATTATCTTTTTTTGTGATGGTTAATTTTAACGGGAAATCAGGACTCGAATAAACACCTAAATATTTATCTAACTCTTTCGAAGTAAGTTCAATGGCTTCTTTAAATTCAGGCAGCTCATATTCTCTTCCAAAATAAATACTTAACACTCCGATAAGAATATCATTCATGGGCATTACCACACCATTTGATAAGTAAGCAACCGAAACGTTTTCATCAGGGAAATAAAATGCATTGGATTGAAAACCATCTATTCCTCCGGTATGGCTAAAAGCTTTCTTTTCATAGAAAGGCACCTGAAATAGTCCCATTCCTATTCCACTTTGGGTTTGTATCATTTTATTCAATGATTTTTCGCTTACTATTTTGTAGCTAAAAAGACAATCGAGAAAAATATTTAAATCTTTTGGCGTAGATACAATACTTCCGGCACCCATTGGAACACTCATGTCTGTTTCTGTTGCTAACTCCCATTCATGTAATTTGATATAAGACATAGCTTCATTATTTTTAGTATTGATTTTAGAACCAAAATAGGTGTGTTCTAATTTGCAGGGTTGAGTTATAAATTCTTCGAGAATTTTTGTAAAATTTTTCCCGGCCACATCTTCAGCAATAAATGAAAGCAAAACAAAATTAGTATTGGAATATTCGGTTTTCTCATCGGGCTCAAAAACATTCCCATTAGCTGCTATTTTTTTCAATAATTTCTCTCTTGTTATGGGTTGCTCCATCCACGATGCATAATCACTTGCAGAGGTAAAATTATAGATCCCGCTTCGGTGCTTTAACAGATGTTCCATGGTTATTTTTTCTGCATTTGTTATTTGAGGGAAAAATTTTGATAGTTTGGTATCCAGTGAAAGTTTATCTTGTTCCACCAGTTTCATAATTATAGTTGCAGTAAAAGTTTTGGAAATGGAGCCAATTCTGAATTTAGTGTCTTTATTTATAGGTATTTGTTTTTCAATATTTAAAAATCCAATGGTATTTTGGTAAACCTCTTGACCATCTTCAACAATTGAAATACTGCCCATTCCCTTATCATTGTTTTTGATGATAGAGAACAAACTATCCATTTTGGTTTGGTCAAAGTCTTGAGCCATTGTGCATAGACTAACAAGCAGAGCCAGTGTTAATGTTTTAAATTTCATTTTTTCTTTTTTAATAAATATACATTTTTTTTACTGTGACGTTATAATTGGAAAACAAGTTACATGTTTTTTTAATAACTTGTAACCTAATTCAGGATTAAGGCGTCCTAAAAATAAACGATCAGGTTTTGAAGCAGGAAAAACAGTATATACAAAGAGTACTTAGTGGAGATGTTAATGCATATAGTTATCTGGTAGATATGCATAAAAGTATGGTTTATACTATAGCTTTGCGCATGGTAAAGAACCCTGAAACGGCTGAGGAACTTGCCCAGGATGTTTTTGTTAAAGCTTTTCAATCGTTGAAAAGTTTTAAATTTGAATCAAAATTTTCAACCTGGTTGTACCGGATAACGTATAATGCAGTGATTTTAAATTTGAGAAAAAAAAGATTGGAAACGGCCGATATTGATAATGCTCAGCTTCCTGAGGCCGAAGTTATGGATACATATAATGCTCTTACGGAATTAAAAAATAACGAACAATGAATATATATTAAACAGGCTATTGAACAACTAAAAGAGGAAGATGCAATAATGATTACCCTTTATTATTTGGATGAGAATTCTGTGGAAGAGATAGGTGCAATAACCGGTTTTACCATCTCAAACGTAAAAGTTAAATTGCATCGTGCAAGAAAACGATTTTACGAAGCATTAAAACTTATTTTGAAAGATGAAGTAAAAATGATATTATGAGCAAAGAAGAAAAAAATATCGATAGGTATACACTTGAAATAATTCAAAAAAACGGAAAAGAAAATCCTTCTGACCGTTTTACAAACAATGTCATGGCTCAAATTATGAAAGAACCGTCATTGGAATTTAACTTTTCATTTACCAAAGATGAAAAGGAGAATAAAACCTGGTTGTTTTTATCAGTTGCTGCAATGTTTATCGGATATTTGTTTTTCGGTTTATTAAAAAACGATTTTAATCTTGTTAAAAGTTTCGAGCATTCATTTTCTGTAAAATATTTAAACGTATTTTTTGATTTTTTCGCACAAATATATTATGAGTTGAGCTTATCTCCTTATGTTCTATTAGGATTAGCAGGAGTAATATTGCTGATAATCATTGATAAATCTGTTGTAAAGTTTCTTCATTCACTCTAAAAAATATGATTCCGATCAAATAATATTTTATACGAGGTAAGTTATCTGGGTTTTTTATATTTTTGTCAAATTTTTACTAAAGCCGTAAAAAGTTATCCTCTTTTTATATTAAAACATAATTAAATTTTTTAGATTTGACAAAAATAAGATTATAGACTTTGGAATCCTTAACTACAGAAATAATAATTGATGGTATACGTGCTCAGGACAAAACAATTTTAAAGGCTATATATTACACCTATTTCCCTTCCATAAAAAGTTTAATAGAAGATAATAATGGAAGTGAACAAGATGCAAAAGATATTTTTCAGGAAGCTATAATTATTATTTATCGAAAGATTAAAGCAGGAAACCTTAAAATTCATACTTTGTTTAAAGCCTATATCTTTGCTGCTTGTCAGAAACTTTGGTTAAAAGAATTATTGGCAAGAAATGAGAAAATGGAGCATCTTGCCATTTTTACAGAATATCAAAGCACTCTGGAAATAAATTTAGATGAATACACAAAACATAAACAATTTCAATTATATCAAAAGCATTTTAAACGGCTGGAGAAAGGATGCCAGGAAACATTGAGAATGTTTTTAAATGAGATGTCGTTTAAAGAGATTGCTAAAAAGTTAGGAACCTCGTATGATTATATAAGAATTAAAAAGACAAGATGTAAGAAGCAATTGATTCGATATATTAAAGAAGATCCTGAGTATGAAAGATGGAAAAACATAGATAATGAATGATTGGATAGATAAATATTTAGATGGGGTGATGACCGTTCGTGAGCAAGTGACTTTTGAAGAACTGTTGCGTAAGGATACTGCTTTGCGACAGGAATACTTGTTACGAAAAGCTATTGATCAGGCAATGGCTGAACAAGATATAATGAATTTGAGAGATCAACTAAATGAGATTATGAATGTTCATTCAAAAAAACGATTATTACGTCCTGTAATGCTTTCTGTTTCTGCAGCCATTCTTATAATACTTGTTGTAATAGGAGTGAAATTTTTAATCCCTTAGCAAGCTGAAGACGGAGAGCAATTGTTTGCTCATTATTACCAAAGGTATCCTTCTTTTTTAAATGCCCGTTCAGCAGCCGATGTTTCCGATCAGGAACAATTAACCCGTGAAGCTTTTGAGTCCTTTAACCATAAGGAATTTAAAACAGCAAAAAAGCATTTTATGGAACTTTTGCAATCAGATAAAAATAATCATCTGGCTAAATTTTACCTTGCGGTAAGTTGTATTGAACTCAACGATTTTTCTCATGCCGAAAGATACTTGGAGGAGTTAACACACACTCCAAATCATATTTTTTGGGAGCAATCCCACTGGTATCTTTCCCTGGTTTATTTAAAACAGGAAAAGTATGATGAGGCGGAACAAATTCTTCGAACCATTGTTAATGAGCAATTTATAAATTTTTCCGACGCGGAGGAAATTCTAAAACAAATGGATTAATCTTTTTTTCTCCAGCGGAGAAAAAAGAGGTAAACGAATATCCCAAGGATTATAAAAACACCACCTGCTATTAAATATTTTTGGTAATTTGTAAAAAGTGGCGTATCGTCGCCAATAACTACATATCCAGCCCAAAAGTAAGGGTGCGCTTTAAGCGGATCGGCATTTTCGAGAAAATCAAGTTTAGCTTGTCTTAATGCTTCTGTTTTATTTTGTCCGGTTTTTAAGTTTTCATAAAACCGGGTCATTAAATCTACTCCCGATTTATCTTCAACCGTCCAAAGGGTCATAATGATAGATGGACAACCGGTATAAATAAAACCACGGGCAAGACTAATCACCCCTTCACCCCGCTGTAATTTGCCACTTCCGCTGTTACATGAGCTCAATACCGACATTCGGCAGTTTAGCTTCATGCTGTAAATTTCGTATGTGTTTAATAACCCATCTTCTAACGTATCATTTTTTTGTGTAAAAGCCATCTTCGAATACATCGGATTTTCATCATCAATAATAGTATGCATGGCTAAATGGAGAATATCATAATCCGGAGCTACCGTTTTAAATGTTTTTTCACTGGCCTCGAAGTCTAAATATGCATCGCCTCCAATAATTTGAGTTACATTTTTGGCTTCCTCTTTTATTCCTTTTAAAGGAAAAAGTTTTTCGCGGTATTGCTGACGTATAGAAAAGGCAGTATGGGTAAGTTTCTCCAAATTGTCGTACGTTGGAGCAAATGCGCTTAAGCGTTTTTTTGCTGTTTTGGACTTATGCTCTTTTTCGAAGAGCAACGTGGCTGAATAGGAGTAGCTTAACGGATGATTACGGATTAAATATGCCTGTTGGCTGTAGTTTATCCGCATTGATGGGTTTATCTTTTCAATTAATATATCAAATGGGAGATAAGCCAATTTATGATCAGGAACAATAATCAATTTTTTTTGGTTGAGCTCTTTTTTAAAAGGAGCAATTAATTTTTGATAGAGATAAAAAGAGCTTTCCTGAAATTGTTTAAAGTCCTTTAGGGTATGATTGGAGAAGTTATTATTAGACAGTGCTCCCAGCAAAAAATCAAGATTTTTTTTAAATTCATCGTTAATCTTTGTCTCGAACATTTTCGTTTCTTCTTTACTTATCAATATACTAAAAAGTTTATCCTGGCTATAGCTATATTCCAGGAGCACTTCGTTGGTTGCCAATTTATTTTGAACAAAATGGAGGCTTACTATTTCCTGATTGTATTTTAAATTATGATATTCAGGATATTGCTGTTCTAAAAATGCAATTAATGCAGCATAATTTTCTTTGAGTTCAAACAGGTTTTTATTCCAATAAGCCATTTTTTTAGGATCGGGATTTTCCTGTTTGTTTTCTTCGTAGATTAGTTCTTCGTAATTATATATATCTTTTTCGATTTGATTTTCTTTTTGTTTTAGCGAATCGGGAATATTTCCTATTGTTAAGGCCTGGTTTCCTTTAATAGCCTCGAGTAATACCGCCGATTTTCCCGATTCAATAAACCGGAAAGCATACTGTAGAAATTGTGGTTGGTTGTCTAACAGAAAGGCATGATAACTGGCTTCTATTGCTTTTGAAATAATCTCTTCTGTATTTTGTACCAGTTGTAATTTACTTTGCTCATTTAAATATCCGGTACGAATTTTATTGGAAGTTTCAATCGCCAGTGCAAAGGTATGCATGCTTTGCTGATACAATTCCAAATCATTGTTTTGCTTTGCCAGTTCCGATAATGTCAGGGCTTTATTTTTTAATACATCCAGCAAATGCGTTTTCGATAAAACATGCTCGATGGCCGGATTGGCCGAATATGAGGTGTCGTTAAATTGATCGGCAATAGAAAGTAAGGCTTTTTGGTAAAAATGGAGCGCTTGTTCGTAATGCCGCTTTTGATGATAAAATTGGCCAATATGATTGTAGCTTTCGGAAGTTTGTGGATTTTTTTCACCAAAATTTTTTAGATTAATAGCCAGGGCTTTTTGAAAATAAGATAACGCTTCCTCATTGTGGTTTTGTTGGGCTAAAAATTGGGCATAATTGCCATAATCTAAAGCCAACCAAAGGTTGCTATCATTATAGGTGTTTTGAATAGTGTGGATTGCTTTTAAATAATACTGTTCTGCTTTATTAATGTTGCCGATATTTTGGTAACAAAAACCAAGATTAGCGTACGTTGATTCCGAGGTAAGTTTATATTCTTTTAATTGCAAACTTGTTAAATAGTATTTTATAGCCTTTTCAAATTCTTTATTGGTTCTTAATATATTGCCCAGATTATTATAGACAGAAGCAAGTTGTTGTTTATATTTTTGGGGTTCTTCTTTGAAAATCGTAATGGCTCTAAAATGAAAATCTTTGGCTTTGGCATAATTCTGCTGGATAAAATAAATATTGGCTTTATTGCTGTAAATGTAAGCCAGTAGTCCGGTTTCATTTTTTTTACGGTAGATCTGTTCAGCCCGGTTATAATAGGCAAGGGAAGAGTCGTATTTTCCCGAAATTTTGTAAATGATTCCCATGCTTTGGTATGCATGAGCCAATGAAATAGAGTTTTCGGTGTTTGTTTGTTCAAACAGTTCAATGGCTTTTTGGGTATGCCACAGGGCGCTATCTAAAATCCCCTGTCGGCCATAAATTATGCCCTGGTTATAATGGTTATTTGCAGCTTTTTCCAATGTATTATTATCCACAACCAATGCAGCCATGGGTTGGGAGAGAGCTAAACAAATAAAAAAGAAGAGTAAAAAAAGAATGTTTTTTTTAATCATACCCGTTAAATTCTATCCCTATATACTATTTTTTTTAAAAAAAGTTAGATTTTTATCGATTTATAACTTTCAGATTTTTAGCAAGATAAAAAATAAAATGGAAAAAAGTGAAAAAAAAGTTGGAAATTGATGATCACAATTTGTCGTTTTTCGGAACATATAAGTGAGAGGACATTAATAATGAATTTTTGTAAAACCTAAATTAATTAAATCAATAACATTATGAAAACATTAAAAAATTTATTCCAAAGCAATCAAAACAACCAAAAATCCATTAACCAATTTTCTAATCCGTTAAATGCTACCGCGCTCATCATGATAAAAGGAGGTGGAGTACCTGATGATGATTTGTGGCCACCCCTTATTGATGACGATGATGACGACGACGATGATAGTGGTGATGGAACCCAAAATTAATCATTGAAAATAGATTCATCCGTTTTAACAAACCAGAAAATTATTGGGTTGGTGCTATTTTCATTCATTAAATTAAAAATTAAAACGATATGGAAACCAATATGGAAATTATAGACAAATACCTTTATGGTGAGATGGACGATAAGGAATTGAAAGATTTTAAGCGTTTGTTGGCTACTGATGAGGAGGTTCAGGAGGAACTGGAGCTTCATAAAGCAATAGATGACGCCATAATAGAAGAGGACATCATGAGTTTTCGCGATACCATGCACATGATCTACGACGAAGACAAAAAGGTAAAACGGGTACCTTCCGGGTTTTCCCGAAGAAAACTATACTATGCCGCCGCAACCCTTGCTCTTTTAGTGGCAACCGGTGGTATTGTCAGGCAATTGACACAACCTGATTACGATAATCAGGAAATTTTTGATAAATTCTATCAACCCTACGAGGTAACCGTTACCTATCGATCGGGGAATACCGAAACCGACCGCTTGCTGTTAACGGCCCTCCAAAAGTATGAAGACGAAAATTACGAACAGGCATTGGTGCTTTTCGAGCAACTACTCGAAAAAAGAAAGGATGACATGGCCATTAACCTGTATTCCGGAATTTCATACCTGGAAGAGGAAAAATATCAAAAAGCAACCCATTCATTTCAAACCATCATTACCGATAACAACAACCTTTTTATTGAACAAGCCGAATGGTATTTAGCCATGTGTTATTTAAAAACCGAAGAGAATACGAAGGCCAAAGAAATGTTAGATCAACTCATTAAAAAGGAGAGTTATTATAAGGAAATGGCGAAAAAAATTAAGAATGAATTGTATCAATAATTCTATAGCGATCCTAAAATGCGAACAAGTAGTATGAAACATTCTCATGTGAAAGAAATAAATGTTGACATGGATACTTCCGAAAGAATTAGTTTTCTTTTGCATATATCTCATGGTATCCGGACACCATTAAATTCAATCATGGGATTTTCAAAATTAATGGCTCAAAGGCATCTGGAAGAAGATACACAGCAAGATTATATCAAAGAAATTTTAAACGGAAGTGAACTATTACTTCAGTTTGTTGATAATATTATTGATCTTTCTCAATTTCAAGCCGAAAACTATGCTTTAAAAATGGATAAATATATTATTAGCGATGAGTTAAAGGATTTTGCCAAAGAATTTAATGCACAAAAAAAGGAGTATCTTATTGAAGATATTACCTTGTATTTCCCTGAGGAAGATGAATGTAGCCAGGAACATTTTATAACCGACATTTTTTTGTTTAGAAAATCGCTTTTGCGATTAATTAACGTGGTGAGTACAAAATTTAAAACAAAGGAGTATGAACTAAGGTATAAAATTCTGGCTGATGAATGGATTCATTTTTTTATCACACCTTTAAAAATCCCTAAAAAACATAAAGCATTACAAAATAAAAATGGATTTGATTTAGGGTTAAATGGTAACTCTTTTGATTATTTTAACTTTCAGGTATTGAAAAAATCTGTTGAAGTGTTACATGGTAAACTTTTGCTTGATACTTTTAATCACGGATTTTCATTTAAAATACCGATTGATATTCGAGAATTTAATCATAAAAATATTTTTAAAAACCAATAAAGATGAACACCTATACGATATACATGCCGACGGAAAATGGGAAAATGGGTATTAATGCGCAACATATAATTTATGTTGAGGCAGTAAAAGATTTTTCCCGGATTATTTTAAATAATAATGAATCGTTGAATCTTTTATTAACCATTGATGAGGTTGAACATTTATTGTTCGACCAGGGTTTCTTCAGGTTTAATCACAAGCACCTGGTAAACCTCCGTTATGTACAGATGATTTTTACGCGTGATGCTTCAAAAGTGATTCTTGAAAACGGGAAAGAGATTTTTATAAGTCAAAGTCGCAAAGAGAATTTTTTTGAAAGCCTTAGAAAAGTTTTCGATTTACAAGAGTGTATTTAATAAGTTTTTTTCATAGAGTTAATTTACAAATAGAAAGAAAGTTTGTTGTTGTTTATGTTTGTATTGATTTCTAAGCAATCATCCTTCGGGTAAATAATATTACCCGGAGGATTTGCTTATGGTAAAAATCCGGAACCTAACGTTAAAATAAATATCAAATCTCAAAACACAAATGTTAGATGAATTTCAATCAACAAATGACAAAATCAAAACAGGTGTATGACTTAGAAGAACGAACTTTTCAGTTTGCAAAGCGGGTAAGATTGTATACAAAAAAACTTCCAAAAAATATAGCAAACATTGAGGATCGCAAGCAAGTTGTTAGAGCTTCTGGTTCGGTTGGTGCAAATTATATTGAGGCAAATGAATCTTTGAGTAAAAAAGATTTTCTTATGCGAGTTAAAATTTGTAGAAAGGAGGCAACAGAGAGCGCATTTTTTTTACGTTTGATAATTGAAACAAACTCACCAGAATTTGAAAAAGAAGGATTGGAATTACAAGACGAAGCCATTCAATTGAAAAAAATATTTTCTTCAATCATTGAAAAATCAAAGTAATGTGTTTCGTTTTTGAAATTTTGTTATTATTTGTTATTTGTTTTTGAAATTTTTGTAAACTAATGCAAGAATATTAGATGTATGGTACTAAAAACCTAAAATAATGAACTCAGAGAAAACACTTATTTTAACCGATAAAGGGAAAAACGAATTGCGTCTGAAAAGCCTGAAAGGATGTAGATGTATATAAAATTAAAACTATTTTATGATGAAAAAACTTTTTTCTATTATTTTTTGTTTAGTGTTCTTTTCTATTAGCCTTGATGGCCAAGAAATAGAACAAAATTACTTTCAGTATTATCAAAATATTTACAAGGCCGAAAAGGAAATTTGTAACCATAATATAGAAAGAGCTTTAGAGTTGTATGACAGTACATTCAATATATATGAAAATCTTTTTTATTACGATTTATATAATGCGGCCCTTTGTGCCTCTCAATTAAAAAAATACCAGAAACTTGATAAAATATTACAACACCTGGCCGGTTACGGATATGATGTAGACTTTATTGGCGAGGAAATTTTTACCAAGTTGGATTCCTTACACAACTATCAATACGTTAAGATACTAAATAAATTAAAATCAATATTTGAGAAAAGTATTGATACTAATTTGGCAGTAGCATGTAGCCTGCGTGTTGAAAATGACCAGGCTTTAAACCGGCAACGCATGTCTGATGGCAAGGGTGAAAGTTATAAAGCATTTCATGATACGATTTACAAAAATATGGAGTGGCTGGTTCGAATAATTGATTCGTGCGGTTTTCCGAACCGGAAACAAATAGGTTATGCATATAAACCCACTTATTCAGTTGTAGGGATAATGATTATTCACTATTTTCAACACAAAAGCCGGAAGGCTATTCCGGATCAAGCTAGAAAAATATTGCAGTGGAAATACGAGGGAGATTCAATAATTAACCATTATGACAGTATCCCTGTATTGAAAATTATAGCGAATGAAGTAAAAACCGGGAACATGAATTTGGGAGAATATATTTAAATATCATAATATTTTAAGGACACTTAATGAAGGAAAATATTTTTATAAGGTATATTATCATTCAAATAAATGGCCGGCTATTTTTTCTGAGGAGGAAGATGCTGTTTTAATGCAACACAGCAAAGAGTTATATTCATTAATTGACACTTATAAAAAGCAGGGAGAAACAGAATTCACGTTAGGTGAAAGCCTTTATAAACTGGAAACTTTAGAAGATTATAAGC
>JAYEKP010000231.1:0-7386 GCA_034661075.1 Bacteroidota bacterium | reverse complement strand
TAAAATAAAGAAATTTATAATTAGTCTAATCTAATATTAGACCATTTTATCTTATTTTTTATTTTTTCTCCCAAACAAAGAAAAATGAACATATCGGTTAGGATTTTCGTTAAGGTCAATTACCAGGCTATCTAAATCGGCTGCCAGATTGTTTAGGTTTACATAAAGCGAGTCGTTATTTAATAACATGCCTATAGTACCTTCGCCTTGATTTATTTTAGCAGATATTTCGCTAAATTCGGCAAGTGTTTTATTTGCATTTAATAGGGTCGACTTTATATTTGCCTGGTTTAATGAATCGCTGATATTTGAAAAATTTTCAAGGATTGTAGTTATTTGCTCGTTATTATTTTTGAGATTACCTGAAATAGATTCTACATTGGCTAAGATATTTGACAAACGAATTTTTTCAGACTCAACTAAACCTTCCAGTTCATCAGATATTTGGTGAATATTATCCAATGATTTTTTGAGATTGTCTCTTCGTGTATTATCAAAAATTGCGAGTACTGAATCCATTGAAACAACCAAATTTTCGATCTTATTTTTAATGGGCAACAGTTCTTCGCTCAAACTAGACATTAAATCTTTTTCGAGAATACCAGGAATAGTATCACCTGACTGATAGAAATTTTGTGAATCGGAAAAAATAATTTTGATAGCTTTACCTGCAATTAATGTTTCGGGATAAATAACAGCTGTTGTATTTTCTGGTAGTTTAATCTCTTTTTTTACTGAGAAGCGGACAACAATTTTGCTTCTGTCTTTTTTATGAAATTTAATTGATTCAACAACACCGATCTTATAACCACTTAAATGTACAGGGCTGGCTTCTTCCAATCCGTCAATATGTTCATAAACAGCATAGTAGTGATTGCTGCTAGATAAAATATTTTTGCCTTTTAAAAAATTATATCCCCAAATAAAAAAAGCTATGGTAATAACTACTGCAATTCCTATTTTTGTTTCTTTTCTGATCATTAGAATTTATTTTAGTTAAATAATCTATTTTGTTGTCGGTGTTTCCCGCAAAAGCCTCCTACGGCCTCTCCTGCGAACCTTCATGCAACCGAATTCTATTAGTCACTTAAATATTCATATCCTATTGTGATTGTATTAATTTAATTTTTTATCCTTTAGCATGAAGGTTTCATTTGTTTAAAATTTTAAATGCTTCTTGTAAAGGTATTATATTTCCTGTACTATCTACTGCAATTACAAAAGCATCAGGGTACAAATCTTCAATTTTTTGTTTTAATTTATTAATTTCACTATAATCAGTTGATGATCCTACGGTGTATTTATACATTCCATTATATTTAATTTCTTCAATATTTTTAAGAGTCTTGAAAAAGGGATCAGTTTTTTCAATTTGATGATGTGCTGATGCAATTTGAATTTTAAAAAATACAGGACTCTCTTCATTTTGTTCTTTTTCCAGTGAATCGATTTGTGTCGTGAATATGCTTTTAGCTTCTATTGCCTGTTTGTAATTTTTAAATGCTCTGTAAATAGCAGATGCTATATATTCCTGTCCCTCTTTTGACATTAAATATTTTTCTTCCTGAGGGTTGGTTAAGAATCCTGCTTCTATTAAAACACTTGGCATTGTGGTTTTCCAGAGTACTAAAAAACCTGCTTGTTTTACACCTCTGCTTTTTCTTAGTGCTCTTGTTTCAAATTCATTTTCAACAAATGAGGCATAATTAAGACTTTGTTCAAGAAAAGTATTTTGAAGAAATGTAAAAATAATGTACGATTCTGAAGAGTGAGGGTCAAAACCTTCGTATTTTGTACTATAATCCTCTTCGTAAAGAATTGCAGCATTTTCTTTTTTAGCAACTTCCAGGTTCCCATCAGTTTTATGTAATCCCATAGCATAAGTTTCGGTGCCATAAATCCTTGTATTTTTGTTGCCATTGAGATGTAATGATATAAATAAGTCGGCTTTATTTTTATTTGCAATTTCTGCACGTTCATCCAATGGAACAAAAACATCCTTAGTGCGTGTATAAATAACTTCTACGTCTGGTAAATTTTCTTCAATATAAGTTCCTAGTTTTAATGCAATGGCTAGCACCAGATCCTTTTCTTTGGCAATTCTTCCGGAGGCACCAGGGTCTCTGCCTCCATGCCCAGGATCAATAACCACTGTTTTTAGAGAATAGCCATTATTATTCTGACTATAAGTGTCTGAGAATAATGCTATAAAAAAAATTATGAAAAATACGGTTATTAATTGGTATCTTTTTTGTTTAAAAAAATTAAATATTAAATACCTCTTCATATATATAATGTATATAATATTTTAGTTAGTTTTGGAGCTTTAAATGTAAACTATAATTGGACAAAAATAGTATAATAAAATTGTATTTAAAATTCAGATATTTTGTTTTTTTCCTTTTTCTTTTGGTTTATTTACCAATTACCTCATTTTCACAGGAGGATACATTGCAAGTAAATATTCCGTTGAATGATTCTATTATTACTTCTGAACAAGATTTATTTACAAAAGATTCAATTACCAAGACCAAGAGTGATAATGTTATAGAAACTCAGGTTATTTATAATGCTAAAGATTCAATTGTTTTATCCCGCGACCAGAAAAAAGTTTATTTATATAAGGAAGCTCAAATAAAGTATGGAGATGTTGTTTTAGAGGCAGATTTTATTGAATACGATCAGGAAAAAAATGTAGTTTTTGCCCGAGGCGTTGAGGATAGTACTGGTACGCTGGTAGGAAAACCTGTTTTTACAGAAAAAACGGACAAATTTGAGGCTAAAACCATTAAATATAACTTTCAAACTAAAAAAGGTTATATCGAAGAAGTTTTTACCGAAGAGGAGCAAGGCTATTTACATAGTGAATTGACCAAAAAATTAGATGACAATAATTTCCTAATGAAAAATGGGAAATACACTACTTGTGATGACCCAGACCATCCCCATTTTTACCTTTCAATATCTAAAGCCAAAGTTATTCCGGGCGAGAAAATTATTTCCGGATATTCATACCTTGTATTAGAAGATTTGCCTTTATATTTTATTGGCATACCCTTTGGTTACTTTTCCAGTCAGAATGAACAATCATCGGGTATTATCATTCCAGCTTATGGAGAAGATAACTCTTTAGGATTCTTTTTACGTGATGGGGGCTATTATTTTGGTATTAGTGATAAAATGGATTTGTCAATAACGGGCGAATTTTATTCATTAGGAACGTGGGGTACAGATTTAAACTATCGATTTAAGAAACGGTATAAATTTTCTAGTAATTTATCGGCAAGTTATAAAGAAACTGTAAAAAGTGAACAAGGATTGCCTGATTATTTTAAATCTAATGATTTTTCAATTCGCTGGTCTCATACACAAGATCCTAAAGCCAATCCTACTACTTCATTTAATGCCAGTGTTAATTTTAATTCTAGCTCGTATGATAAATTGCACAGCAGGGATGTACAGGATTTAAACCGGAATACTAAAAACTCGAGTATCTCATTTTCAAAAAGCTGGCCAGGGACTCCTTTTAGGTTAAACGCCGATTTAAGAGGCTCTCAAAATAGTAAAACGAATAATGTTGATTTAACGTTGCCGGTAATTACTTTTGATATGAGTAGGCAATATCCTTTCCGTAGAAAAAATCCCTCCGGAAAAACAAAATGGTACGAAGATATTGAAGTGCAATATTCATCTAAACTGGAAAATAAAATAAGTACCAAAGATTCTTTACTGTTTACGGATACTAAGTTCTCAGATTTTAAAAATGGATTTCAGCACAATATCCCAGTTAGTACAAATTTTAAATTGCTTAAGCATTTTAATTTATCCCCACGGCTGCAGTATACAGGGATACTTTATCCCAATTATGTTCATCGTTATTGGGACCCCAATTATTATAACGAGGATAAAGATACTTACGGAGCAGTTATTACAGATACTATTTCGGAGATTAAGTATGCACAATTATTTGAACCTTCAATATCTTTAAGTGTGGGGCCAAACATTTACGGAACGTTTCGTTCGAAAAATCCTGAGTCCAAGATTATCGCCTTACGTCATGTTTTAACTCCTTCTGCAAGTATATCTTATCGTCCGGATATGGGTAACATGGTATCTCAGTATTATGATACTTATAAAATTTTCCAGGGAGGGGAGTATAAAGAAATCGAATATTCAAAATTTGATAATGGATTATATCGATTCCCCTCTGCACCTGGTCAGAATGGTACAATATCTTTGGGTTTAAATAATAATTTGGAGATGAAAGTCCGTAATGACAAAGATACCTCGAACACAGAAAAAAAAGTAAAACTATTGGAAAGCCTTAGGTTTTCTAGTGGTTATGATATTTTTGCCGATTCTTTACATTGGAACCCAATAACAATTAGTGGCCGTACCGCTTTACTGGAAAATAAAATAAAAATTAATTTTGGAGCTACTGTCAACCCCTATGCTATAAATGAGGATGGTAACGTTTATAATGCTTTTGAATGGAGCAAAAGTGGCAATATAGGCCGATTAACAAGAGCTGATTTTAGCCTTGATTTTTCTTTTAAATCATCTGAAAAAGGGGAAAGTGAAAATTCTAATGCTAGTGGAACAAGTATGTTTGATGAGGAATATTACCAAAACCCTGATATGGCTGATTATCAACAGCAAATTACTAATTATGTTGACTTTGATATTCCCTGGAATTTTAGTGCGAATTATAAATTTGTTTTTTCTAAACCCGAACACGAATCGAAAGTTACTCAAACATTAAGTGTTTCGGGTGATTTTAGCTTAACACCCAAATGGAAAATTAGCTTTAGAACCAACTACGATTTAACGGAGAATGAATTATCAACCACATCTATCAATATTCATCGAGACTTACATTGTTGGGAAATGCGATTAAGCTGGATCCCCGTTGGATTAAGGCAAAGCTACAGTTTTCAGATTAATGTGAAAGCATCTACTTTAAGAGATTTCTTAAAACTACCTAAGCGTAAATCATGGTACGATAATCTATAGTTAGTGCAAAACCCAGTTTTTTAGCATTTGTGTTCCATATTCTGTCATTACAGATTCCGGATGAAACTGAACGCCTCGAATGTCATACTTTTTATGTTTTAACGACATAATATGATTTTTTGAATCGATTGAAGTGATATCTAAAACATTAGGAAAATTTTTATGATTTACTATCCAAGAATGGTATCTTCCTGAAATAAATTCGGCGGGTACATTTTTAAAGATATAATCAGATTGTATAATACGGGTTTGAATTTCTCGACCATGATTTACTTCTTTCATATTTATTAGTTTTGCCCCGAAATATTCTGCAATAGCCTGATATCCCAGACAAACACCTAAAATAGGTTTTGTATTTTTGAAACAATGAATAATATCATACATTATTTTTATCTCCGAAGGCAATCCGGGACCAGGAGAAAACACAATTTTGTCAAATTCCTTTAATAATTGAAGATTAATTTGGTTGTTTCGTTTAACATATACTTTGGTAGAAAATTGCTCCAATATATGGACCAAATTAAAAGTAAAAGAATCGAAATTATCAACCACAAAAATTTTCATGTTATAATATTTTTAGACAGCCTAAAATAAGTTATTTTTACTCATTATAACCAAATAACAATAATCTTATGAAAAAAATAATTTATACTGAAAAGGCACCAAAAGCCATTGGCCCTTATAGTCAGGCAGTTGAAATTAACGGAACGTTATACATCTCTGGGCAGGTTCCTGTAAATCCAACAACTGGTGAAATGCCCGCAGGAATTGAAGCGCAAACCGAACAGGTAATGAAAAATATTGGAGCTATATTAGAAGCTGCGGGTTATTCGTATAAAAATGTAGTTAAATCTACATGTTTATTAAGCGATATGGCTAATTTTAAAGCCATGAATGAAGTATATGGTTCGTTTTATAAGGAAAACCCACCTGCTCGTGCTGCTTATGGAGTTGTTCAATTACCTTTGGGAGCTTTAGTGGAGATTGAAACGATTGCCGTTAAATAGCTTATTATTTTAAAATAAAAAAAGCGGTTATCTCCTTGATAACCGCTTTTTATGTTATGGTAATCGTAAATTTATTCAGAAACTACTTCGATTTCAATTTCTACAGTAACTTCTTTATGCAATTTGATGTTTGCTTTATATTTACCAACTTCTTTAATTTGGTCTTCGGTAATAGTTATATTTTTACGGTCAATTTCAAATCCATCAGCTTGTAATTTTTCTGCAATCTGAATGGTATTAACTGAACCAAATATTTTACCTGTAGAACTTGTCTTGGCACCAATAGTTAGTGTTTTGTTTTCAAGTTTTTTAGCAACTTCTAGCGCTTGATTTTTAATTTTTTCTTCCTTATGTGCTCTTTGTCTTTTATTTTCTTCATGCATTTTTCTTGCTGAAGTTGTTGCGATAACGGCTAGATCATTGGGAATTAAAAAATTTCTTGCATAACCGTCTTTTACGTTTACAATATCATCTTTATGGCCAAGTTTATTTACGTCTTCTTTAAGAATAATTTCCATTTTTTTTCCTCCGTTTAATTATTTAAGCATATCTGTTACGTAAGGCAATAAAGCTAAATGTCGTGCTCTTTTTATTGCTTTAGCAACTTTACGTTGATATTTTAAAGATGTTCCTGTGATTCTTCGTGGTAAAATTTTACCTTGTTCGTTAACAAATTTTTTCAGAAACTCAGGATCTTTGTAATCGATATACTTAATCTTATTTTTCTTAAACCGACAATATTTTTTCTTTTTTATTTCTACGGTTGGTGGAGTTAAATATCTAATTTCTGATTGATTTTGAGCCATTGCTTATTCCTCCGATTTTTGTTCTTTTTTACTTCTTTTCTTTTCGCTGTATTGAATTGCGTATTTATCCATCTTGAATGTTAAGAAACGAATAATTCGCTCATCTCTTCGGTATTCTGTTTCAAGCTTCTGGATTGTTTCACCTTCCGCTTTAAACTCCATTAAATAATAGAACCCGGTAGATTTTTTTTGAATGGGATAAGCTAACTTTTTTAAGCCCCAGTTTTCTTCGTGCACAATTTCTGCACCATCATCTTTTAAAATTTTAATAAATTTTTGAACCGTCTCCTTCATCTGTGCTTCAGACAAAACGGGAGTTGTAATGAAAACGGTTTCGTACTGATTCATCATAATTTTTTATTTTTTTTAGTTTAAATTAAATGAGTTGCAAAATTAACATATTTTTTATTTCATGCAAATAAAAAATGTAAGTAAATGAGCATAAAAGTGTTTAAAATCACATCTGTCCTAAATAATAAAAAAAGATAGCCAATTTAGAGCTCTTGTTTAAAGAGCCCTTATTTTTGTAGTACTAACCAACTAAAATATAAATTGGCTAT
>JAYEKP010000230.1:0-7403 GCA_034661075.1 Bacteroidota bacterium | reverse complement strand
GCAAAGAGTGTTAAATTTGTTTTTATAGCCAATTTATATTTTAGTTGGTTAGTACTACAAAAATAAGGGCTCTTTAAACAAGAGCTCTAAATTGGCTATCTTTTTTTATTATTTAGGACAGATGTGTATCTTTATTTTTAATTAATTAAAAATAAATTATACTTTTGCACTCTGTTAATCTATAAATAATGTCTAATATACTAAAATTAATTAACACAAATTAAATGGTAGAAAAAGAAGAGAACAAAGCTGTAGAACAAAAGGAAAATGTAGAACAGCAGGAGAATGTGCAAGTTGAAGAAACTGCAAAAGAAAAAGAAGAAACAAAAAAAACAGAAAAAACGGAGAAAAATGACGAAGATTCTGTTTTAGATTTCGCTACCCCAAGCGATGAATTTGATTGGGATAAAATTGATGAAGAAGGAGATTCGTACGACAAATCAGAACGTCAGGAATTTGAAAAGATGTACGATCAAACGTTATCCACAATTACCGAAAACGAAGTGATTGATGGTACTGTTGTTTCATTGAACAAACGTGAAGTAGTAATCAATATTGGTTATAAATCTGAAGGCGTTGTTAGTTTAAACGAATTTCGTTACAATCCCGATTTAAAAGTAGGCGATAAAGTTGAAGTTTATGTGGAAAGCCAGGAAGACAAAGATGGCCAACTAGTGCTTTCACACAAAAAAGCAAGAGCATTACGCTCCTGGGACAGAGTAAACGAAGCGCTTGAAAAAGATGAAATTATTCAAGGTTACATCAAGTGCCGTACAAAAGGTGGTATGATCGTTGATGTATTTGGCATTGAAGCTTTCTTGCCTGGCTCACAAATTGATGTTAAACCTATTCGTGATTACGATGTATTTGTTGGCAAAACCATGGAATTTAAAGTCGTAAAAATTAATCACGAATTTAAAAATGTTGTTGTTTCTCATAAAGCTCTTATTGAAGAAGAGTTAGAACAACAGAAAAAAGAAATTATTGCTAAGCTCGAAAAAGGACAGGTTCTTGAAGGAACCGTTAAAAATATCACTTCTTATGGTGTATTTATTGATCTTGGCGGTGTTGACGGATTAATCCATATCACAGACCTTTCTTGGGGCCGTGTAAATCATCCGGAAGAAATTGTTGAATTAGATCAAAAATTAAATGTTGTAATTCTTGATTTCGACGATGATAAGAAACGTATTGCCCTTGGATTAAAACAATTAACTCCACATCCTTGGGATTCTTTGGATAAAGATTTTAAAGTAGGTGATACTGTAAAAGGGAAAGTAGTAGTACTTGCCGATTATGGTGCATTTGTTGAAATTCAACCAGGTGTTGAAGGGTTAATTCACGTTTCAGAAATGTCTTGGTCGCAACATTTAAGAAGTGCACAAGAATTTTTACAAGTGGGTGACGAAGTAGAAGCCCAAATTCTTACGCTTGATCGCGAAGAAAGAAAAATGTCATTGGGAATTAAACAATTGAAACCTGACCCATGGAATAATATCGACGAGAAATATTCTGTAGGTAGCAAACACAATGCTACAGTTCGCAACTTTACTAATTTTGGTGTTTTTGTCGAAATTGAAGAAGGAGTAGATGGTTTAATTCACATCTCAGATCTTTCATGGACAAAGAAAATTAAACACCCTGCAGAATTTACTTCTATTGGAGAAACCATTGAAGTTGTAGTTCTTGAAATTGATAAAGAAAATAGAAGGTTAAGCTTAGGTCATAAACAACTGGAAGAAAACCCATGGGATGTATTTGAATCCGTATTTACGGTTGGTTCAATCCATGAAGGAACTATAGTTGATTTATTTGACAAAGGTGCTGTAGTGGCATTACCCTATGGAGTTGAAGGTTTTGCAACACCTAAACATTTGGTAAAAGAAGATGGAAGTGCTGCTAAAGCAGATGAAAAGTTACCTTTTAAAGTAATTGAATTCTCAAAATCAGCCAAGAAAATTATTCTATCTCATAGCCGTGTATTCGAAGATGAGAAGAAAGAAGAAGTTGCCGCTGAAAAGAAACAAAAATCAACAGCAAACAAGAAAGCAGTTAAAAAGGTGAAATCAAACCTTGAAAAAACTACTTTAGGTGATATTTCTGAATTAGCTTCGTTAAAAAGCGAAATGGAGGAAGAACAGAAGAAAGAAATAGCGGAAAAAAAAGCTGAAATGGACGCTAAAGAAGCTAAAAAAACTGAAGGCAAGAAAGAAACCAAAAAAACCAAAGCTGCTAAAGAAGAAGAGCCTAAGAAAGAAGAAGTGAAGAAAGAGGACAAGAAAAAAGAAGAAAAGAAAGAAGAAAAAAAGGCAACTAAAAAAGCGAAAGCTGAGGATTCTAAAAAAGAAGATGAAAAGAAAGACGATAAAGAAAGTAAAGAAGATAAAGCAGCTGAATAGTACTTTTATTTAATTTAAATTTTTAAATTATGGAATTTAAGATTGAAAAACTGGAAAAGTATACTTTAATTCAAGTAAAGGAGGAGAAATTGGACACCAATGTGGCTCCCAGTTTGAAATCCGAATTGGTTTTAATCTCTGGTAAAGGAGAAAAAAACATTATACTTGATTTAAATAACTGCCGTTATTGTGATTCTTCCGGTTTAAGTGCTATTTTAGTTGCCAATCGTCTTTGTAAAAACGCTAATGGTACATTTGTACTTACAGGATTAAACGATGCTGTAGATAGATTAATTATCATATCGCAGTTGGATACCGTATTAAATATTGCTTATTCAAATGAAGAAGCAGTAGATATTGTTAAAGCAGAAGAGGAAGAACGAAATAATAAAAAATAAGTAGATGTGACCTTTGAATTAACAATTCTCGGAAGCAGCTCTGCTGTTCCAACTTCGAAAAGAAATTTAACCGCTCATGTGCTAAATGCACATGAGCGGTTTTTTTTAATCGATTGTGGAGAAGGTACGCAACTGCAGATTCGGAAAAATAAAATCAGGTTTGGAAAAATTAACCATATCTTTATTAGTCATCTGCATGGGGATCATATTTTTGGTTTGTTTGGATTAATATCAACGTTTAGTTTGTTAAATCGACAAACCGATTTACATATTTACGCGCATAAAGAGCTGGAGCATATTTTAGAAAACCATATCGCTTATTTTGAGCGAACACTCCCGTTTACTATTGTTTATCATCATTTAAATCCTAAAAAAAACGAGGTTGTTTATGAGGATAAAAGAATTACGGTGGAAACAATACCTTTAAAACATAGAATTCCAACCTGCGGTTTCCTGTTTAAAGAAAAACCACATTTACGAAATTTGAAAAAAAATGTAGTTCAACAATATGAAATCCCAATCAGGAAAATACAAAATATAAAAGAAGGAGCAGACCTTGAATTATTTGAAGGGCAAACTATTCCAAATGCTGAATTAACATTGCCACCTTACAAACAACGTTCGTATGCCTATTGTACCGATACAGCTTATTCGGAAAAAATAATTCCGATAATACAAAATGTAGATTTACTTTTTCATGAAGCTACATTTAATGAACAATTAAACAGTCAGGCTAAAAAAACGTTCCATTCAACAGCAAAACAAGCAGCTACCATTGCTCAAAAAGCAAATGTCAGGAAATTAATTATTGGACATTTTTCAGCCAGGTATAAGGATGTTACACCTTTAGTTGAAGAAGCACGGAAGGTATTTAACCCGATATTTCCGGCAGAAGATGGAGAAAAGTATGTAGTTGAATTAGAAAGAGAATCATAGAATTTGGTATATTTACAAAATAACCATAAAAATTTACACTCATGAAAAAAATAATTTTTGTTTTAACCGTTATGTTTTTTTCTGTTTCGTTGATGGGACAGAAAAAAGACAACGCTATTTTTGTTGAGTACGAACCTGGGTTTTATCAAAATTTTATTTTGAAAGATGTTACTGCCGTTGAAAAAAGATTACAACCAGTAGAAAAAGATCTGAAGTTTATGATGGATCAATCTGGGATGGATTTACCCAATAAAGTTGATCTTTATCATCGTGAATGGGCAAATCCTGTAATATCGCAGGGAAATGCAGGTTCGTGTTGGGCTTATTCAACCATTTCGATGTACGAATCAGAAATATACAGATTAACACAAAAGAAAGTTAAATTATCTGAGATTTTTATTGTGTATCACGAATATGTGGAAAAAGCAAGGCGTTTTATTCGTGAACGCGGAAATTCATTGTTTAGCCAAGGTTCTGAAGCGAATGCTGTAACCCGTATTTTAAAAGATTACGGAGCAATGCCACAAGAGGTATATACCGGTTTGTTGCACGGAAGAAAATATCATTCGCATGATGCAATGTATCATGAAATGATGGGATACTTAAATTCAGTAAAAAAAAATAATGCGTGGAATGAAGAAATTGTGCTTGAATCCATAAAAAAAATTATGAATCATCATATCGGTGAGCCCCCTGCAGAATTTACGGTTGAAGGTAAAAAATATACTCCAAAATCTTATCTTAATGAATATTTGAAAATTAATCCAGATGATTATGTTGAGATATTATCGTATAAGCAAGAACCATACTGGAAACAAGTAGAATATAAGGTTCCTGATAACTGGTGGCATAGCGATGAATACTACAATGTCCCTCTGGATGTATTTATGGATATGGTTAATAAATCAATTAGAGATGGATATACCGTGAGTATTGGTGGTGATGTATCCGAATCGGGATTTTCAAGGGAAACCCAATGTGCACTGGTTCCTACTTATGATATTCCTTCAGAATTTATTGATGAAAATGCCCGGCAATTCCGTTTTTCCAATAAAACAACTACCGACGACCATGGAATGCATCTTGTTGGATATCTTGAAAAAGATGGAAAAAACTGGTATCTGATAAAAGATTCAAGTAGTGGCTCAAGAAATAATGATAAAAATGCACCTGAATTTGGGTATTATTTTTTCCACGAAGATTATGTAAAACTAAAGATGATGGGATTTACCATTCATAAAGATGCGGTAAAAGATATTTTGAGAAGATTTAAATAAATCTACTTTTTTTATTCATTAATATTATCTTTGCAAAGATTTTGTTTACTGCCCGAAAAAATATAAAAGATGCACGAAAAAATTCTTATCCTTGATTTTGGCTCACAGTATACTCAGTTAATAGCCCGAAGAGTTAGAGAGTTGAATGTTTATTGCGAGATTCATCCTTTTAGTAAAATTCCAATACTTGATTCATCGTTTAAAGGAGTAATTTTATCCGGAAGTCCATTTTCTGTTCGCGATAAAAATGCTCCAATCCCGGATTTATCAAAAATTAAAGCTAAGTTACCCTTATTGGGCGTATGTTATGGGGCTCAATTTTTAGCACAAAATTACGGGGGAGAAGTAATGCCTTCCAAACACAGGGAATATGGGCGTGCACGATTAAGCCATATCGATACAGCAAATGAATTAATGAAAGGGTTGGAAATTAATACCCAGGTATGGATGTCGCATGGAGATACAATTACCAAATTACCTGACAATTTTCAGGTAATAACCAGTACCAGTGATGTTCGGTTTGGAGGTTTTAAAATAATGGATGAACAAACTTATGGAATACAGTTTCATCCCGAAGTTTATCATACAACGCAAGGTAGGCAGTTATTACAGAATTTTTTAGTGGATATTTGTGGTTGTAAACAAGATTGGACTCCAACCGTTTTTGCTGACGATACCATAAAAGAGCTTAAAGAAAAATTAGGCAACGATAAAGTTGTGCTGGGATTATCGGGAGGTGTTGATTCTTCTGTAGCTGCTGTTCTTTTGCATAAAGCCATTGGCAAAAATCTTACTTGTATATTTGTTGATAATGGATTATTGAGGAAAAACGAATTCGAGAAAGTGATTGAATCATACAAAGATATGGGATTGAATGTGGTAGGTATTGATGCTAAAGAGCAATTTTTAAGCCAGTTAAAAGGTGTTGCAGATCCTGAAGGGAAACGGAAAATTATTGGTCGTGTTTTTATTGAGATTTTCGATCAGGAAGCGCATAAAATTAAAGATGTTAAATGGTTAGCTCAGGGCACCATTTATCCCGATGTAATCGAATCGGTTTCTGTTAACGGACCTTCGGTTACCATTAAATCTCATCATAACGTAGGTGGATTACCTGAAAAAATGCATTTAAAAGTAGTAGAGCCTTTAAAATTACTTTTTAAAGATGAAGTAAGACGAGTAGGAGCAACTTTGGGTATTAAAAATGAGCTGATTAGCCGTCATCCATTTCCCGGCCCGGGATTAGCTATTCGAATTTTAGGAGATATCACACCTGAAAAAATTCATATATTACAAGAGGTTGACGATCTTTATATTGAAGGGTTGAAGAAATACGATTTATATGATAAAGTGTGGCAGGCAGGTGCAATTTTGCTTCCTGTTCAATCGGTTGGAGTTATGGGGGATGAGCGAACTTACGAAAATGCTGTAGCATTACGAGCTGTTTCTTCTATAGATGGGATGACTGCAGATTGGTCGCATTTACCCTATGATTTTTTAAGCGATATATCTAATAAAATCATTAATAATGTAAAAGGAATAAACCGGGTTGTTTATGATATAAGCTCAAAACCGCCAGCAACCATTGAGTGGGAATAGGAATAACCCAGAACTTTTTTACACCCGTATTAAAGGATGGATAATAATAAACCCATGTTATATTACAAAGGTTTTTTTAATTATACCATTGTAAACAAATTACTTAAAGAGTTGTTTGATTTAGAACAATCGGGTGAGTTAGATGATTTAGTGTCTAATAAAATACAGATTGTAATGGTTGAAATGCTTGAGAATAACTACAAGTATACCTCAAATAAAATTACATCTTTTAATCATGCTGAATTTTTTCCTGTATTTAAAATCATTAACGAAAATAAATTTTATCGATTAATTGCGTCCAATCCAATCCAATTAAATGATGTAAATGAATTGAAAGGCCATCTGGATAAAATAAATTATGTTGGATTACCAGGATTGCAAAAATGGTATAAAGAAATTTTAAAAAACGAAATTTACAGTATTAAGCAATCACCCGGTATTGGATTGATACGAATTGCTAAAGTGGTACGAAATAAATTTAAATATTCGTTTCAAAAAATTGACAATAAATTCTTATATTACACGCTCGAAATATTGATTAATAAGAAATAAAAAGACTTCAAAATAAATGGAAAACCTTTATATTGAATCAACCGAGTTTACTCCTAAAATTCATTTTGATATAAATAATCGAAAATTTGAATTAATTGGAACATCTCGTCCTGAGGATGTAGTTGCATTTTATGAATCGATTATTTATAAAATAGAAATGTACGTAAACAATATCTTACGGAACGAAAAACTTGAAGATTTTCATTTTAATTTATTGTTTGATCTTGATTACATGAATTCGG